>JAHWKP010000016.1 GCA_019347775.1 Actinomycetota bacterium
TTCCTGGGTCAGGGCGAACAAGAGCGCCTGCACGAGCATCAGGTGGAAGGCCCGGGCCTCGGCTGGTTCCGCCCGCTCCGGGACACGTCGGGCCTCGTCCGCGAGGCGGACATCGAGGTTGTACAGAGCATTGGTCAGGTATTCGAGCTGGTCGGGCTCGACGCCAGCCACACCCGCCGCTTCCCCCACGAGTTCTCCGGCGGACAGCGCCAGCGCATCGGGATCGCCCGAGCCCTGGCCCTGGCGCCCGAGGCCCTGGTCCTCGACGAGCCGGTGTCGTCGCTCGACGTCTCCATCCGAGCCCAGATCGTGAACCTCCTCGACCAGCTTCGCAGGGACTTGGGGATGGCCTACCTGTTCATCGCCCACGACCTCTCCATCGTGCGCCACGTGTGCGAACGGGTCGCCGTCATGTACCTGGGCAAGATCGTGGAGATCGGCGACCGCCACGCCATCTACCGCAGCCCGACCCACCCGTACACCCAGTCGCTGCTCTCGGCCGTGCCCGTACCCGACCCGGCCCGGCGGGGGCGCAACCGCATCATTCTGCGGGGCGGGCTCCCCGACGCCGCTCGGCCACCCACCGGGTGCAACTTCCGAACCCGCTGCTTCAAGGCGCAGGAGCGGTGCGCCGAGGAGGAGCCGGCGCTGGTCGACCGGTTCGGGCACGGCCATCCCAGCGCCTGCCTCTACGCCGGCGCGCAGGTACGCACCGCCGGCACAGATCCGGATGATCGAGGCGGGACCTACCGTGTGGGTTGGTAGCTCCTGGCATGCGCACGTCTGCCGTGCTCCAACTGCAGGCTGTCGCTGGCGATGGCAGCGGCCTCACCGTCTCACCACCCGACAAACCAGCACTGGCTCGGTCCCGCGCCATGCGCGGGTGCACCGAGGACGTCATCATGCCCACCTACCAGGAATCGTCGTCCACCATCACCTCTTCCTTCCGTGCCGGGTGCCGTTCGGCCGGTGCAGCGCATCGAACGCCGCCGCTGTGGCCCAGCCGTAACAGAGGTGGGGAATGATGTCGGCGGCCCAGCTCTTGGCCGGCCAGGTCCGGGGGTCGGACACGCCCAGGGCGGCGTACGGCGCGACGGTGCTCCCCGTCGCCGCCGCGGCGAGCCCCACCCCGGCCAGCCACCGGGGAACGCCACGAAGCCCTCCCGGGCGGAGCAGGCCGTACGCACCGCCGACGGCGAACCCGGTGGCGTAGCCCAACAGGGCGCCGATGGCCTCGCGCCGCGACGCCGCCTTCTCGCTGTCGTCGCCTTCGGCCGCCAGCGTCACGCCGGCGAGATCGGCCATCTTGCCGGCGGTGTCGGCAGGGACGCTGCTGGACGGCCGTCCGCGCACGGCCATGTCGAGGTACGTCACCGTGTTGAGCACGGCGGTGCCGACAGCTCCCGACACGATTCCGTGCAACAGGTCTGTCACCCTCGCCACCTCCTCGGTGCGCCTCGGTACAAACGGTGGGTCTCGGCCGGGACACGGCCGTTGGATTGCCGATCTGTCATCTTCTGATGTCCACCTCCGAGCGGTCCAGAGAGCGGGCAGCGATCCCGACCAGCACACGAGAGCCCGCCGTGACCGCATCGAGGATCTCGTCGAGCCGGTCGTCAATTTCTCGTGCCACTCAACCGCAGTACCCGAGGGCGCCGAACTCGACCCGTGTGGCACCAAGACCACATGTGGGTACGACGAGCGGATTGCAGTTGGCAACGACTCCGAGGAGCTGACCGATGACCCCGTCTCGGATCGGCGACTACGCGTTCCTGTCCGACGGCCACGCCCCTGCGCTGGTCTCCATGGACGGTTCGGTGGATTGGTGGTGCCCGCCGCGTGCGGACCAACCGCCGGTGTTCGCCCGGCTACTCGACCCCCACGCCGGTCACTGGACGCTGGAGGTTCAGGATCGACGGGAGGTGCGCCGGCGCTACCTGCCACAGAGCTTGGTGGTGGAATCCTCGATCACCACCTCCACCGGCGAGGCCCGTATCCGTGACGCCCTGGCCATGGAGCCTGGCGCCCGTGGCCACGAGGTCGGGCGCCGATCGCCACAGGTGCTGCTTCGTTCCATCGAAGGGACCCGTGGGACGGTACGCGTGCGGTGTCAGTTCGCGCCGCGCTTCGAGTTCGGGCTCACGAGCCCACACCTACGACGCGACGGTGATGCCCTGGTGGCTGAAGCTGGTCCGGTGGCGTTGCGGCTCCGCTGCCCCGTCGCCCTAGAGGAGCGGGACTCGTCGGCGAGCGCGGTGTTCGAGGTCCCGGCCGGTGACCGCTTCTCCTTCTCGGTGGCCCATGCGACATCACACGACCAACGCCCGTTTGCGGATCCCGAGGTCGACGAGGCGCTGCTCAACGCCGAGTGGGCCTGGGCGTCGTGGGCTGCCGCCCATCCCGGCTACGACGGCCCGCGTGCGGAGCTCGCTCGAAACAGCGCTCTGGTGTTGCAGGGGCTGACGTTCAAGCCCACCGGTGCCGTCCTTGCCGCTGCCACGACGTCGCTCCCCGCAGCAATCGGCGGCACGGACAACTGGGACTACCGGTACGCATGGCTACGAGATCTCAGCCTGACCAGCCAGGCACTGTGGATCGCGGCCTGCCCCGATGAGGCCGACCAGTACCTCCGGTTCCTGGCGCACGCCGCTGGCGCACCTGCACCGCGCGCCCGCGTGCAGATCATGTACGGCGTCGACGGCCGACGGGACGTTTCCGAGCACACTCTCGACCACCTCTCGGGGTTCCGGGGCAGCAAGCCGGTCCGAGTGGGAAATGCGGCGTGGGACCAAGCCCAGCTCGACGTCATGGGTGAAGTCCTCGACATGGCCCACCGCTTCGCCGACCAGCTCCAGCCCCTCGACGATCGGGTTCGCCAGCTCCTCGTCTGGCTCGCCAACGAAGCCGCCGACACCTGGCAGTCACCCGACGCCGGCATGTGGGAGGCCCGTGACCGACAGCGGCACTACCTCAGCTCCAAGGCCATGTGCTGGGTGGCGCTCGACCGAGCCGTGCGACTGGCACCGCAGCTCGGGAATGCGGCTGAGCCGCATCGCTGGGCGAAGACCAGGGACGAGATCCATCAGGTGGTGTTGCAGCAGGGGTGGAGCGAGGACGTCGGGGCCTTCACCGGCGCCTTCGGCTCCGACCGCCTCGATGCGTCGGTGCTGGTGCTGCCTCTCGTCGGCTTCTTGCCGGCTGACGACGAGCGTATGCTCGCCACGATCCGTGTCGTCGAGCGGGAGCTCGTACACAACGGCCTCGTCTACCGATGGGACGGGGACTCGAACGGCTTCGTGCTGTGCACCTACTGGCTGGTCGAGTGCCTGGCACTGGCGGGTGACGTTGACCGGGCTATCCAACTGTTCGACCGTGTGACGGGCGGCGCCAACGACCTCGGCCTGTTCGCCGAGCAGTTGGACCCGGACACTGGCGAGCTGACGGGCAACTTCCCGCAGGCCTTCTCCCATGTGGGCCTGATCAACGCCGCCTGGCGCCTCGACGGCGTCGCCCACCAGCCATCGTCGGGGACGGCCGGCTGAGGACGCTGCAGCAGCGGGTGTCGGGAAACATGGGGCGCGCAGCGGCCCTAGAAGCCCCGCTCGTCGCCGATGACCACGACGTCGCAGGGAATCCGTTCAAAGTCGGGGCAGAGGCCGTCCAGACCGCCGCACCTCAGGCGTCCAAGCCCCGTAGGGCGTCCTCCACCCCTCGGTGGAAGGTGGGGTAGGTGTAGATCATCCGCCGCAGGTGCTCGACGGGCACCTCGGCGTGGACGGCCAGGGTGAGGAGGCCGATCACCTCGCCGCCGGAGGGCCCCATGGCCGTGGCCCCCACCAGGACGCCACGG
This sequence comes from Actinomycetota bacterium, assembly GCA_019347775.1. Classification (GTDB taxonomy): domain Bacteria; phylum Actinomycetota; class Acidimicrobiia; order Acidimicrobiales; family JAHWKP01; genus JAHWKP01. The sequence continues at coordinate 3,851 of JAHWKP010000016.1, forward strand.
TCGGCGTCGACCACCAGCTTGATCAGCCCCTCGTTGCCCGACTTGTGGATCCAGCCCCGGGCGGTCTCCGGCACGCGGGCCAGTCCCACCCGGACGACGAGACCTGCCTCCTGGGCCGCCTCCTCCGAAAGCCCCACCGCCCCGATCTCGGGATCGGTGAAGGTGACGTGGGGAACGGCCCGGTAGTCCGCCGGTGGCCCCTCCTCGCCCAGGATGTCGGCCACGGCGATGGGTGACTGGTACATCGCCACGTGGGTGAAGGCACCCTTGCCGGTGACGTCGCCCACGCCCCACACGCCGTCGGTCACCCGGAGGTGGTCGTCGACGGGCAACCAGCGCTGCGAGTGGTCCACGCCCACCGAGCCCACGCCGATGGTGGCCAGATCGGCTCGCCGTCCGGTGGCGACGAGGATCTGTGCCCCCGCCACCGCGGTGCCGTCGTCCAGCTCGACCGCCACCCGCGCCCCGTCGCGGTGCACCTCGGTCGCCTTGACGCCTACCCGCACGTCGACGCCCTCGCCGGCGAGGACCTCGGCCAGGACCCGCCCCACCTCGGGCTCGTCGGCGGGCACCAGGCGGTCCAGGGCCTCGACCACGGTGACGTCGACCCCGAAGCGGGCGAAGACCTGGGCCAGCTCCACCCCGACGGCCCCACCGCCGAGGACCACGAGCGAGCTGGGCAGCTCCTCGACCTCGATCGCCTCCCGGTTGGTCCAGTAGGGAACCTGGTCGAGCCCGGGCACGGGCGGGATCGCCGGCGAGGTGCCGGTGGCGATCACCACGCCTCGCCGGGCACGTACAAGGCGGTCCCCGACGGCGACGGAACCGGGCCCGACGACGCGCCCCCGGCCTCGCAAGAAGCGGCCGCCCCTGCCCTCGAAGCGCTCTACGGCCACCTGGTCGTTCCAGGTGTCCGTGGCCTCGTCGCGGATCCGCCTGGCCACCGGGGCCCAGTCCGGTCGCACGACGGCGTCGCCGGCCATGCCACGGACCCGCCGAGCCTCGGCCAGCAGGTGGGCGGCACGCAGCATCATCTTCGACGGTACGCATCCCCAGTAGGGACACTCGCCGCCTACCAAGTCGCGTTCGATGCCGACGACCTCGAGGCCGGCCTGGGCCAGCCGCCCGCCGACGTCCTCGCCGCCGGGTCCCATCCCGAGGACGACGACATCGGTCTCCAACTCCCTCTTCACCCTTTGGCCGCTCCCATGGGAAGGGAACCCCATGGGGGATCGTTCTGTTCCGCTTCCAGACGGACTCGGCGAACGCCCAGGTTCCGGGGGCGAGGCCGCCGACTCAGGGGTGCTGGTGCGACCGCGAGACTCCACGCTGCACCACCAACACCGCTTGGCCGCCCCTCCAGTGAGAGCTCAGGACATGGGCGTGCTGGTTCCCGCCGGTCCCTGCTCGCCGAGGCGCTGGGCGAACGCCCGAAGGCGTTGGAGCGCGTCGGTGTCCACCTGGTGGGACCGGCGGGCCAGCGCGGCCTTGATCGCCTCGTAGGTCTCTGCCTCGAGTCCGCACCTCCGGCAGTGCTCCAGATGGCGGCGCACGCGGCGGGCCGTGAGGTCGTCGACCCGGCCGTCGAGGTAGCTCTGGAGCACCTGGGCAACCTCGGCGCAGCTGGCTTCGCCACCGCGCCGCCAGCGCCCGAACCACTTCCTCATCCTGGTCCCCCCCTCGGCGCCAGACCCGCAGCTGTCAGCCGGTCCCTGATGCGGGCCCGAGCACGGTGAAGTCGGCTCATCACCGTACCGACCGGCACACCGACCACTTCGGCAGCCTCCGCGTAGCTCAACCCGTCGATGTCCACCAGCTCCACCACCCGTCGGAACCGGCCGGGAAGGACATCGAGCGCATCCATCACGATCCCCTCGAAGAGCCGGCCGACCACCACCGCCTCGGGGGACCCGTGGTCGTGCTCGGCGTCTCTCATGCGCTCGAGCGTGCCATCGGGGTCGTCCAACAGCTCCGGTCGGCGCCTGCGGGTGCGATTGATCTGGGCGTTGCGCATGATGGTCAGCAGCCAGGCCCGGGGATGGCGTCCGTCGAAGGAATCGATAGCCCGAAAGGCGCGCACCAGCGTGTCCTGCACCAGATCCTCTGCATCGGCCGGGCGCGGTACCAGCGTGCGGGCCACTCGCAGCAGCACCTCGATCTCGGGCATGACGTAGGTCGCGAACGCTTTGCGCCGTTGCTCCTCGGTTCCAGCCGGCACTGCGCTCACCCTTGGGCAACCCGCTTGGCGGCGGCTGGATTCCGCCGGAATGGGCAACCCGCCGGGGTGGGTTCCGCCACGGTGAGCCGCCGCCAGCACCACCGCATCAGCGAGCTGGTCGGGAGGTGAGGGTCCGCCTGGCTCTGCTCCAACCCGCCCGTTGCACCAGCGGACGTCGGTGTCCCGTGTGAGGCTTCCACCCTTGTCCCATCATCGCCACGGAATGTCGATGCGCACCACCGGGTTCCGGTCATGTCCATTCCGTGCGAGAGAGCTTCACGCCCTCGCCCAACGGCAGGAGGAGCCATGGCTGAGCGCAACGTGACTGACATCGACTGGGCCCGCTGGCTGGCTTGGGGAGCGGCTGCGGGCGTCGGGGCCGGTGCGGCGTTCCTGGCGGTGACCATGTGGTTTGCCACCAGCATGGGGGATCCCGCCCGGGGACCCTTGCTCATGATCTCCACCATCGTGCAAGGCGACGAAGCCATGATGAACGGCACGGCAAGCATCGGAATCGGCGTCGCTGTCCACATCGCGCTCTCGGCGGTCTTCGGTGTTGTGTTCGCTCTGCTCGTTTCGAGGATCAGGAGCGACGGTGCTCTGGCCCTGGCCGGCGCCCTCTATGGGACCGCTCTGTACGTGCTCAACTTCAAGCTCATCGCCCCAGCCGTGTTCCCGGTCTTCGAGATGGCCAACCAGCCCTTCGAGCTGGCGGTGCACGTGGTGTTCGGCGCCGTGCTGGCCCTCGTGCTGATTGGCGTGTCCGGCACCGGTCGTACCGCCTCGGTCCCCGACACGGGGCAGACCGCGCCGGCCAGTGCCCGGACAGGCAGGATCTGACAGGGTCCAATGGCAGGTGCTGAGACGGGGTCCTGACCGGCGCCGCCGGTTCTGCCGGGCGACCGGTCACGGTCAGGGCCAGCGGGTACGGCGGGCGGAAACCTTGAGCTCGTCGACGCCGGCCGACTCCGATCCGAGTTGGCCGTGTCGGCGGTGGACTTGTCGGGGCCCGCCGACTCTCTGGCGCCAGTCAAACTCCCGCGGCACGGAGCCAGCCGGCGGCGGCGTACGTCTGATGACAGTCACGGCGGGAGGCCGGGCAGGCCTGCGGGGGAAGGTGTCAACACCGAAGGCGCACAAAGCCCGTTTTAGACAAGCAGTGACGACGGACAGCAGAGCGGAGAGCGGCCGCCAGAGGCATCGCCCACGCCGAGAGCAGAGGCGCCGGTCAAGTGGACCGTCAGGTACGCGGTCGGGGCTGGCGTGACCGTTGTGCACGGGGACGCTCGTGGCCCTCGCCTAGACCGAGCGATGTGCCACGCAGAATCCGGGATCTCTCAGGTCGCGAGAATGCCACCGAACGCCCCTGAGGCCGCAAACGACGTAGCGACGATCGCCGTACCGCGGGTACCCGGTAACGGCAGGTTGGTCGCGCCCGAAAGCGCGGGCACGTGCCTGTCACCACGGTGACGGTCCATGGCGTGGACGTAGAGCGTCATCCTCCTACGACTCGCACGCCTGGCGCTCGGCGAAGCGACGCGTAGCCACTCGGCCGGCCGCACCCTCTCGCTCCCTGACCATCCCACCCGCCGAGTGGGGAGGTACGGCTACCCAGGCAGCGAGTTTCCATCCTCGCCCAGAAGCCGTCTTGGCCGACTCTCGGGTCGGCAAGGCGTTGTCCCCTACGTGCCAAAAGAGGCAACCGTCCTCCAGCGCTACGTGCCGGGCGCTACCGCCGATGCCCCCGCGCAGGCTTTACCGTCTACCGTTCCATGTCAGAAACCGTAAAGGAAGTCAAAAAACTAGAGGAAGAGGGTGTTGTGGCCAAGACGACGGTGACACTACTGACGTGCGACCAGTGCAGGGCAGAGACGGGTGAAGACATCGAGGCGAACGAGAGCGTCGCCTTCGCCTACGACGGCTACAGCTACGCCCTCGACCTCTGTCCCCCTCACGCCGAGGACTTTCATGCCACCGTCCAGACGATGATCGGGTGGTCGAGCGAGCGCACACGGACGGGCACCGGGCGTCGCTCGCGCCGGACCACTCCGTCAGCCGCGTCAAAGGCCGAGCCCGCTCCCACTTCAGACCGGGAGCGGCTCAGGGCAATTCGTGAGTGGGCTCGGGACAACGGCTACCCTGACCTCGGGAACCGGGGTCGGATCCCGCAGCACATCGTGGCCGAGTATGAAGCCGCTCATGGCGAGTAGGTGACGGACGGCTGTTGCTGGATCCCCGCCTGGCACGCTGCCTGACGGCCGACGGCATTCGAGCGCCACGCCCGACAGCGCCCCATTGTCGTCGCAACCACGGCGACTTCATGCGGGGGCGCACCCCCCGCCAGATGCCCGACAAACCACCGCTCGAACCAGCAGCATGACCCAAAGCCACGGGCTCCGTCTGTCACCTCGAACGCCGGCCGGGAAGCTCTAGGGAGCCGCCTTCGTTTCGCGCTTCGGAACCCGACGAGCGGCCCCATCCGCCCTCGCCCTCTCTCCCTCGAGGGCCGCGAGCAGGCGCAGGGCGCGGACGCCCGGCAGGAAGAAGTAGGCCCCGCCCCGTACCGTGACGAAGCTCGACAGTCCTCCAACCCTTTCCCGGATGGGAGCGTCTTGGACGGTGAAGCTCCCTCCCCCCTCCGGTTGATTCGCCAGCAGCGGATCCTGTTCGTCGTAGAGCCCGGCGAACTTGGGGTTGTTGCACCAGGTGTGCTGCACGAACTCGAACTGGCGCTCGATGTTGGCATTGACGCACATGAACAGCAATCCCCGCTCGTGCCCGTCGTCTCCGTCGAGGGGGTTCTTCAGCTCCGAGCCGTAGACGCGTCCCCGGCGAACGAGGCGGTGGAGGTTGGCCAGCTCGAGCGCCTTGTACGGGTCGGACCCGAGCGAGTCGCGGGGATTGCTGCGACGGATGTGGGCGCCCAGCGGACAGCGTTCGCCGTACGGGTCGACGGCGGCGAACCCGAACGAGTTGTCGCTCCCGAGATCCGGATCGTCTCTGTGGTGGGACCGCACCAGGGGAGCACCGCTCCGCCACCGGCCGACCAGCTTGGCCGCCAGCCATTCCGCCTGCTCCTGGTCGCTCTCGCCGTTCGGGCCCTTGGTGCTGTTGTCCAAGAACCGGCAGAAAGCAGCCACGTCCTGGGCGAGATGGCGCACGACCAGGTACGTGCCGTTGCGGCCAAAGCTTTCGTCGGCACGGCCGGGTACGGTCAGCCTCGGCCACGGCGTCAGCTTCCCGTAACCGTTGGGATAGCCCAAGACGAACTCGCCGGCCTCGATCACGGTCCGGCGGGCGTCGTCGCCCCCGAGCTTGTCCTCCTGGCCGCTGCCCTTGACCACTGGCTGCGACATGCCATCGGCGAAGCCGAAGTGCTCGACACCGAACTTCCCGACGCTCTGGCGCCCAGGGAGGGGCTCGGGCTTGAGCGACCGGATCACCTCCAAGGCGCCGCCGGCGGCGAGGCTCTGGGTGTGTACGCCCTCGACCTCCGCCATGGTGTCCTCGTCTCTGGCGAACAGCAGCAACAAGACGTGGACCTGGCTTGGCGGCGGCTTTTCGCCGGACTTCACGGGGCGGCCCCACAGCCAGTACTCGGGATGGTTGGCGCCGGTGTCCCCCAGGATCCGCTGGCGGTGCTCGGCCGTCATGCCCTCTTGGAACGGTGGCGGGAACGTGCTGATCTCGGCTCGGTCAAGCCCCAGCGTCGCCAACCCCTCGCAGGTGAACGCCACGTTGACGCACCGCCTCTCTTCGGCCCTATCGCTGGCCGTCACCTGCCCGGCGAGCTCACCGATCCACCGGCGCGCCTCCCGGGGGTCCCTGACGCCGAGGAGTAGGTAGCGGGCCTCGCGCATCTTGCCGTAACCGCTCACGACGAAACCCTGCACGTCGTGTCGCTCCAGCGCGCTCATGGTCCGGTCTCCCCTCCCTAGAGTCGCCGGAGCCACGCCTCGGTGGCGGCCGGATCGAGCGAAGCGAACAAGTCCTGTCGTATCCGCATGTTGTTGTCGATGTTCGACACGGTGAGGTCCGGATAGGCGCTGTACCACGTGTGGGTGGGGACCATGCTGAAGCGGGCGTAGGCCTTGAAGCGGGCCTCGTCCCTGGCTCCCTCCGTCACCAGCCACTTCGTGCGAGGGAAGCCGACGGCGTTGTCGGTGTTGGTCCAGACCGCCGTGAGGCCCCGGGCGGCCAGGTCGATGAAGTCGTTGAGGTAGCTCTCCCAGCTGCCGTCGAAGTTGCTCATGAAGATCAAGCTCTTGTCGCCCGGCGTGATGACCCAACGGGCGAAGTGGATGGACGAGATGCCGCCGAGGCTGCCCTTGTTGGCGGTGAGCCGGGCGATGAGGTTGACCACCCACAACACGAGGCGAAGCGTCAGGAGCCGGAAGCGGCCGTCCTTGATCCGCGTGACGCTGACCATGTGGTTCTGGACCTTGACGTCCTCCCGCCGGACGATTCCGAGGAGTTCCTCCTCCTCGGTCCAGCGCGCATACGTCGTCTGCCAGTCGGGGGCTCGCTCTCGGTCCCTTCGCTCGTCGTCAGTCTCCTCCTTGCGCAGCTGTCGCACGGCACCGCCGGCGAAACCGAGCACCGATACCAGGATCGCCCGGGCGAGGAAGCGACGTCGCCGGGTCGATGCCCCCGAGAAGGCAGCCTTGAGCACCCACAGAAACCCGAACGCCGGCGGCGCCAGACCGAGGCGGAGGACCGTCTTGCCGTTCTTTACGAGGAACGGCCTCGAGCGAGCGGTACGGGCCCATGTCGTGGTGGGCTCCCCACGGACATGGTCCGCGATCCGCTGGCGGATGGTCTGGGGTGGCTGGTGGCGGAGGTCCGCGTCCTTCTGGTCGTCGATGAACTTCTCGATGTGGTCGCGCAGCTCCTGTTCCTTGCGGATGTCGTCGACCGTCCAACCGGGCCAGGCGACGTAGAAGGTGTTGGCGCCGATGTCGTGCGCCTCCAGGTAGTCGAGTACGACGCCTCTGTCTTGTGCACCGGCTACGGGGTAGTCGACGCAATGCCGGTAGATCTTGTCCACGGCTGCGGGAGCCCTCTCCAGGAGCATGTCCAGGAACTCGTGTGGCCGACCATCGATGGTCCCCTCGAAGACGAGGTAGGGATCCCTGGTGCCATCCGCCACGACGAAGAGGCTGGCGTAGTGCAGGTTGTCCAGATCGGCGAAGCGGAGATGAGGGTTCTCGTCGATGTCATCGCCGATGTCGGTGAGCAGGCACTCGAGATCGGCGACGTCTTCCGCCTTGACGTGGGTCAGGATGGTGAATGCCGACTGCCTCATGCCCGCCCTTCCTCCACCGTGTCGAAGTCAACCAACAGCCGGTCGGGGAACGGGCCGTCGTAGACGATCGTCCCCTCCGCTCCTGGCGCCCGCCGGAGGTTCTTCAGACGGAGCACAGCGGCAGCCAGCTCGGGGACCTGGACCAGGTTGACGTATCGGCCGAAGCAGGTATGGAGGCCGTGCCCGAAGTGCAGGTACGCGGTCGCCGGTCGGTCGACGCGGAACTCACCGGGGCGGTCGAACACCGAGGGGTCGAACATGGCGGGCAGCACGCCCGCGTAGACGGTGCGACCGGGCGGGATGCAGTGCTCTCGCCTGGTGCCCGCCGCGAGCACCGTGGCTCGGGCGACGTGCCGTGAGAGCACGGGGTTGATCGGATTGAAGCGAAGCGCTTCGAAGGCGTACCGGCCTACCTCATCCACGTCATCGGCCGACGCAGCCCTCTGGGCGCGGCGGAGAGCGTCGCCGCGGCGGAGCAGCTCGTCGATGGCGTGGGCCGTCGCCTTCGACGTGGTTTCGACCGCCCCGACGACCACCCCACCCAGGTTGCGGCGCACCCCTTCGTCGCTCAGCCGGGTCTCAGGGTCGCGTTGGAGGCGCACGAGGCGGGTGAGGAAGTCGTCGGGGGTGGGCTCGCCCAGCTCGATCTGCGACCGCCGGCTGCCGATCAGATGGTCGGCGTAGGCGTGGAACTCTGCCGCCGACGCCTCACCGGCCCGGCGGACCTGTGGGTCCCCTCCGACGTTGAGGAAGGTCTCGTGGAAGATGGTGCGCATCCAGCGCATCATCGTCGGTTCGTCCGGCCCGGGCACCCCGAAGTAGCTGGCGAGGAGGCGGACGGCCGCCGGCCGGGCGAGATCTTGGACCACGTCGAGACGGCCACTGCCCTGCCTCCGCTCCACGAGCTCGGCGGCGGTGGCGGCGACGAAGGCGCGGATGCGGTCGGCGTCGCCCTCGTGGATGCACCGCTGGAGGATGGACCTCTCCCGCAGGTACTGGGGCGAGCGGTCCATGCCCAGGATGAACGGCCCGTTCACGCGGTCCATGGTCGCTGCATTCCCCTCGGCGACCGTGAAGTCTTCGTCCCGAGCCAGGAGCTCGCACACGTCCTCGTGGCGGGTGACGAACACCAGCTTGCCGACCGACAGGATGGGCTTGAACCGGAGCAACGGCCAGGTGAGCTTGCGGATGAGGGGCCCGTTGTTGGCGAGCTTGACGGTTGCGCCCTTGAGGAGGCCGGTACGGGCGGCTTTTCCCGTCACCGTGGGTAGCGGCAGGGCCGCCGCTGTCGACGAACGGGCGAGAAAGTCCCTGGCTTGTCTCTGCCGGCGGTCGGCTCGTAGCCGCGCATTGGCGCCGTCGAGGACCATCGTCCGGCTCCCCGTTCTCAGAGCCATCTCACCCGCCTCCGCCCCGACGGCGCGACACGATCCGACGGCAGTTGCTCACCGTGCCGGCACCGGGGCTGAACTGAGAGATGTCGCGCTCCGCCTGTTCCATCTCGGGTGGCCCCTTCCGCTGGGCGCATCTTGGCAGAGCCGGGAGATGCCATCAATGGGCTGCTGCCGTCCGAAGACCGGGCTCGACGGTGGGTCTCACGCCGCCACCCCTGCCCGTGCACCCGCAACGACGACGGACCGGTTGACATCGCCCGTACCGAGGCGGAGGCTGCGGCCCCATGGGCAAGCTGTTCCGGCGAGCGCGGAGCCTCCAGGCCACGTGCCCGCGCGCCGCCGGCGCCGTCGACCAAGGAGGAGCATCATGACGTGGGAGATCGCGGAGAAGGCCTCGCTCGCCACGTCCGCCGGATTGCTCTTCGGTTGCGCCGCCATCGCGTTCAAGTGGGTGGCATCGCCGTACCTGAAGGGGTACGCGTCGGCCGCTGGTGGGTTCTTCCTACTCAGCCGCCTCGCCGGCAGGTTCCGGTGAACCGGGTCGCGTCCTGCCGATCCCGGCGGCGGCGCCACGGCGGGCCCCGACCCTAGAGTCGCACCGTGTCCGACGGGAACGACGATGGTTGGACCTACGCTTCCCTGACCCTGGTACAGCCGGGACGGCCAGGCACCACCAGGGCGGAGTGGGTGGCTGCGACGGCGTGGGGCGATCGCTCGGCCAGCTTCCACTTCAAGAGGCGACGTACCCGAGCCTCCTGACCTCGGGTTCTGGCCCGGTGCGGTTCGGCCTCACCCGCCGGAGTCGTCCCGGAAGCTCGCCGCCTGGACGCTCAAGCCGGGCCACCGGTGCCTGGCGTTCGCTCGAGAAGCGTGACCGACCTGAGGAGGCCGAGGCAGCGATGCGGCAGCCCCGGTTGACGATCAGCTCGCCCTTCAGGTCAGGACGCGACCGACCCTTCTTCGGCCTGTGGGTGATTCGAAAGCACGACCACCTCGGAGGGCGCAACGTCACGAAGCTCCACGTAGGCCGACCCGTGAGCGCTTCGCTTCACGGGAACGGTCGATCCAAGGCGGTGATCACCAGGGCCACCAGTGGTGTCAGCGGCCTCGGCCGTGTGGAGGATCACCGACAACGACGAGCCCGGCGGATTGAGCGCGGCATCGACGAGGACGTCTCCACCGCGGGCCTCGTTGCCGTTGGCGTTAACCACGCAGATCGCCTCCTCGTCGTCGAGGATGCGCGACCAGGCGATGAGCTCACCGGGACCGGGCAGCGAGAAGGGCCCGTCGAACAGCGAGATCGGTCGTAGATACTGCCGTCCGTGGCGCAGGACCGGGTGGTTGCTGCGCGTCGTCGCCATGGCGGCGATGCGGGCATAGGCGCCGTGCGTGACGTCAAAGCAGTGATGTCCGGCGGTTCCGAAGGGCCCGAAGCCGGGAAGGTCGGCGTCGAGCCCGTGCGGGGCGGGCTCCAGCCCCTGTCGTCCGGCCTTGCGCGGGTGGTCCGGGCCGAACATCGCCTCTCGCAGGTAACGGTCGGAGTGCTTCCAGTCAGGAAGGAACTGCCGCTCGGAGGGCTCCGGCCCGGCCAGGGCCTGCTCCGTCCCGTAGTAGATGCAAGGGATTCCCAGTGTGAACAACTGGAGTGCCACGCCGGCCACCACCTGGTGTTCCGAGGGAGCCTCACTCGAAAAGCGGATCTTCTCACCGAAGACGTGGTCGTGGTCATCGAGGATGGAGACATGCCGGTCTCCGAGAGCGCGATGTGAACCCATCACTACCCGCTCTGGCTCGAAGCTGTTGAAGTATGAGCTCGGCTCGAGCAAGCCTTTGGCGACGCCGACGAGTGCGAGCCTCGTCTCGCCGATGTCGAGCGCAGCGTTCAGGTTCCGGGTAAGGGCGTCGAGGTAACCGTCCTGAGCGAAGTCTCCGCCGGCGACCTCCGCCAATAGGAGAAAGTTGTGCATGTCGAGGTTGCTGGCGAACTCCTTGATGGTGCCGCAGAAGTTCCGAGCCTCCTCGAATGAGACGTGCTTGAGGGTGTCGATCCGGAACCCGTCGCAACCCGTGAGGGCGATCCAGTACTTGTAGCAGCGCGCCAGGTCCGAGAGGAGCCCCGGGGCCTGGAGCCGGAAGTCCCGGAGGGTTATGAAGTCGGTCCGCTTGTGCTCGGCCTCAGGGTCGCCGATGTCACCAGAGCCCAGGTCGCCGGCGCCGGCGCCGGTGTAGCGGTCCTCCTGGCGCAACTCTTCAGGCCACACGCCGTCCTCGCCACCTTCGATGGTGTCCGTGGCGTGCCCTTCGAGATCACACCAGGAGCCGAACGGATACCGGCCTCGGGTGTAGCTGGGCGTGAGTGCGCCGCCAGGCGAGTCCGGCGGGTACAGCCAGTTGCTGCCGGAGTGGTTGAAAATGATGTCGAGGATGACCCGCATGTCGAGCTGGTGAGCGGCATCGACCAGATCGACGAGGTCACGACGGTCGCCGAAGCGGGGATCGACGTCGAGAAAGTCCTGGATGCCGTAGCCGTGGTAGCTGTCGAGGTGGCCCCGCTGTTTGAACACCGGACCGAGCCAGACGGCGGTGACCCCCAGCCGCTTCAAATATTCGAGCTTCGAAGCAACACCGGCGAGCGTGCCTCCTTGCCAGCGCTGCGCGCCGGACTCGGCCCACCGGTCCCACCGCCACCGTTGTCCATCCGAAAGCGGGGGCCGGGCGGCATCGAGGTTGGTCCGGTCCAGCAATGGCCGCTCGTCCTCCCGACCGTCACTGAAGCGATCGGGGAGTAGGAAATAGATGATCTCGTCCCGCCAGGAGACCGGCGAGGGCATGTACTGCTGCTTCCGGGGAAGCGAAAGCCCTCGATGCAGGCTCGCCGGCCGATCGTGCTTCAGCGCCTGCTCAGCGAACGACATGGTCTGAACCGTACGCCCTCGTCCAAGGCCTGTACACAGGCGGAGACGCACAGCCATGAACAAGAAGCGGAAGGGAATCGCTGCTGCCACCGCATGCAGCTCTTGACGTGCATGGCCCTCGCTAACCACCAGTCAGCTCGCGGAGCGTGGCCGCAAGCCCGACGCCTTCTGGGTCCCGCGCCGGGAAGGGTGCTGGTCCCTTCCGCATGACCGCGGGTCGGCGGTCAGAGGATCTCGAGGGGCCGCCGCTCGGCGGGCGGCGGGAAGGCCTGGTCGAGGTCGGCCAGGTCCTCATCGGTGAGCTGGAGGTCGAGGGCCCGACGGTTCTCCCGCACGTGCCCGGGCGTGCCGGCCTTGGGGATGGCGTTGACGCCGTCGTGGCGAAGTACCCAGGCGAGAGCGACCTGGGCCGAGCTGGCGCCGTGCCGGCCGGCCACGGTCTGGACCACGCGATGTCCGAGCAGGCGGCCCTGGTCGAGCGGCGAGTAGGCCATCACGGGGATGCCCCGGGCCAGGCAGTAGGGCAGGAGGTCATGCTCGATGCCACGACGGGCCAGGCTGTAGGCCACCTGGTCGGTGGCCACGGCGCCAACGACGGGGAGATCGGCCAGCTCTTCCATGTCGGAGACGTCGAAGTTGCTCACGCCCCAGTGGCGGACCTTGCCGTCGTGGACGAGGCGGGTGAAGGCGTCGACGGTCTCGCCCAGAGGGGTGGAGCCACGCCAGTGCAGGAGGTAGAGGTCGAGGCGATCGGTGCCGAGCCGGCGGAGGCTGCCCTCGCAGGCCCGGGCGGTT
>JAHWKP010000170.1 GCA_019347775.1 Actinomycetota bacterium
AAGACCGAGGTCGAGCTTCTGCCCGAGTTCATTGGCGGCAAGCCGGGCGACCGGCGGGCGGACGTCACGTACGACGATCTCGGCGGGATGCGCGGAACGATCGATGCGCTTCGCGAGATGGTCGAGCTTCCGCTTCGCCATCCCGAGCTGTTCCAGCGCCTCGGAGTCGATCCTCCAAAGGGCGTGCTCCTCCACGGCCCGCCCGGAACCGGCAAGACCCGGCTTGCGCGCGCGGTCGCCAATGAAAGCAGCGCGCATTTCTTCAGCATCGCCGGGCCGGAGATTATGGGCTCCGCCTATGGCGAGAGCGAGCGCAAGCTTCGCGAGCTGTTCGAGCAGGCGGCCGCGGTCGCCCGCCGGCTGGGCCAGCCTGAGCTGCGGGAGACCTCTGTCGGCGGCGGCTCCGACGGCAACTTCACGGCGGGCATGGGAATCCCCACGCTCGACGGCCTCGGCGCGGTGGGCGACGGCGCCCACGCCCGCCACGAGCACGTGCTGATCGACGAGATGGCGCCACGGGCCGAATTCTTGGCAGAACTGATCGCCGAGTTGTTGTCCGGCTGAGCCAAGCAGCCCCGGCCAGCTCAGCCGACGCCTATGGGCAGTTCGAGCAGATGCGGCCGGCCCTCGGACCATGCGGCGCGCACAGCGTCGCCGACGTCACTGGCCTTCTCGACGAGCGTGGCAGCGACGCCCATCGACTGGGCCAGTGCGAGGAAGTCGATCGAGGGCCGGGTGATGTCCATGGCCACGAAGTTCTCCGACTTGGCCGAGTCGCCGGCCATACCCCGCAGGTAGTCCTTGAGGATGCGGTACTGCCGGTTGTTCACCACCGCGAAAACTACGGGCAGGTCGTATCGGGCCGCGGTCCACAACGCCTGCGGCGAGTACATGGCCGAACCGTCGCCGACTACGGACAAGACGGGTTCACGGCCTCGCGCCAGTGAAATGCCGCACGCCGCGGGCATACCCCAGCCCAGCCCGCCGCCCTTGCAGAAGAAGTAGCGCCCCGGTTTGTCGACGTGGTGGAAACCACGGAGGTAAACCCCGGTGGTCACGGCCTCGTCTACGACAGTCGAATCCGGAGGAAGAGCGCGCAGCAGAGCGTGAGCCGCGGCCATCGGGTGCATGGGCGACTCGGAATATCGGTCCAGCGCGGTCGATTCGAGCTTCTCGAGTTCCGCCAACCGCGTCTTGGCTGCCTCGCCCGTAGCGGCGGCAGCTTCCCGGCGGCTTTCGTCGCTCTGACGCGAAGCGACCAGCAGGTGGAGCGTTCGCAAGCTGGCGCCAGGGTCGCCGACCGCACCCAGAGTCGCCAGATGGGCCCGGCCGATCTGTGACGCGTCAGGCGACAGATGCAGCAGTTCGGTCGACTCGGGCAAGGGCGAGCCGGGGGAGTAGGGGTACACCCGGAAGGCTTGACCTCCGACGAGGAAGGCACGTTCGAACGGCGCCAGGCGACTGGAGATCATCGACGCGAAGGGCGGCAGCGCGCCCTGCCACAGCGGGTGGGCGGGCGGGAAGACGAGCCTTCCGTGCAGCGGCGAGCCGAATACCGGAGCGCCGAGCTCCTCGGCCAGGGCGACCAGCGCCTCGAGCCCGCCGGGGGAGTCGTGGACCTCGTCGCCCGCGATCAGACAGAGCTTTCCCTTCGGTGTGCCGACGAGAAGGGTCGCCAGTTCGTCCAGCCCGCCGGCCACGGTCTCGTGATTGACGTGTGAGACCGGCGGCGTCTCCGCGTCGCTTGTGTCATCGAGCAGGTCCATCGGCAGCGAGACGAACACAGGGGAGCGCGGGGCGGTGCCCGCATCGCGGAAGGCCCGACGCATGACGACGCCCAGATCGTCGACCGAGCGGATCTCCTCGGCCCACTTCGACACCGGACGGGCCAGAGCGACGAGGTCGCCAGAAAGCATGGGGTCGTGGGCGAGATGACGGCGATCCTGCTGGCCCGCGGTCACCACGAGGCCGACGCCGTTGGCCTGGGCGTTGGTGAGGTTCCCGATGGCGTTGCCGAGCCCGGCCGAAGTGTGCAGGTTGAGAAATGCCGGTCGGTTGGTGGCTTGGGCGTAGCCGTCTGCCATGGCCACCGCGGTGGCCTCCTGCAGCGCCAGCACGTAGCCCGGTGTCTCACGCGCCGCGAGCGCGTCCATCAGGGGCAGCTCGGTCGTCCCCGGATTGCCGAAGATGTGGTCGACGCCCTCGCTCTCGAGCACCTCGAAGAGCACGTCGCGACCACTGCGGGTCATCGCCGAGATGCTTTCCTCAGGCCTTCCACCCATTCGACGCAGTCGTCCCACATCGGAAGCAGCCCGTCGCGCTCGGCCTCTTTCAGCGACGGCGCGTTCATGTCCCGCTCGGACATCAGCGGATCGTCGACCTGCCAATCGATCCCCAGAGTCGGATCCAGGGGCGAGACGGTGTGCTCACGATCAGGGTTGTACGGGGTGGAACACAGGTAGGCGATGGAGGTGTTGTCGGTGAGCGCCGAGAACCCGTGACCGAGGCCTTCGGAGAGGTACATGCACTTGCGGTTGTCGGGATCGAGCACGACCGAGTCGTACCGGCCGAATGTGGGTGATCCCACGCGGATGTCGATGACGAAGTCGCGCAGCGCGCCGGTCGGACAGGTGACCCACTTGGCCTGGCCGGGCGGAACGTCGGCATAGTGGATGGCCCGGATCGAGCCGGCCTTCGACACCGAGATGTTGGCCTGGGCCAGTTCGAACTGGTGGCCGATCGTCTTCTCGAACACTTCGGCCTTGAACCACTCGAGGAACACGCCTCGATCATCGGGGTGCTGGCGCGGCGTGAACTCCCAAGCGCCCGGAATAGACAGCTCGCGTACCTCCATGACCCACCGACGCTAGCCAACGCCCTCTGCCCCAGTGGGAGGCGGCTCATAGACTTGGGGATATGACGACCGAACTCAACGAGACTGCTCGCGCCCTGGTGGCACCCGGCAAGGGGATTCTGGCGGCTGACGAGTCCAGCGGCACCATCAAGAAGCGCTTCGACTCCATCTCCACCGAATCGACCGAGGAGAACCGGCGCACCTACCGCGAAATGCTCTTCACGACCGAGGGCGCCGAGAAGCACATCTCCGGCGTGATCCTGTTCGACGAGACCATCCGCCAGTCCGCCAAGGACGGCACCGAGTTCCCGAAGCTGCTCGCCTCCAAGGGCGTCATCCCCGGCATCAAGGTCGACGCCGGCGCCAAGCCGCTCGCCCTCGCCCCCGGAGAGACGGTCACCGAGGGCCTCGACGGCCTGCGGGAGCGCCTGGCCGAGTACGTGACGCTCGGAGCCCGATTCGGCAAGTGGCGGGCGGTGATCACCATCGACGAGGCCAACAAGCTGCCGTCGGACTACTGCATCGACGTCAATGCCCACGCCCTCGCCCGCTACGCCGCCCTGTGCCAGGAGGCCGGCGTCGTTCCCATCGTGGAGCCCGAGGTGCTCATGGACGGGGACCACTCGATCGAGACCTGTTTCGAGGTGACGACCCGCACCCTGCGCCGCGTCTACGAGGAGCTGGCCGCCCAGCGCGTCGACCTGCCCGGAACGCTGCTGAAGCCGAACATGGTCGTGTCCGGAAAGGGCAACTCGCGCCAGGCCGACGTCGAGGAGGTGGCAGAGCGCACCATCGAGTGTCTC
>JAHWKP010000171.1 GCA_019347775.1 Actinomycetota bacterium
CCTTCGACCGTCCTGACGACTTCGACATCACCCGCGACCCCAACCGGCACCTCAGCTTCGGAAGGGGGAGGCACCGCTGCCCCGGGGCGGCACTCACCAGAGCCGAGGTGGCCGAAGTTCTGCGGCAGCTGGCACAGGGCGCGCCCGATCTGCAGCTCGTGGATCCAGCCCCTCGGTACAAGCCGAACAGCTTCGGCCGCGGCCTGAAGTCGCTGACCGTGCGGCGCGACGCGCACGCGTAGCTCATGTCTCCTTGCGTTCGTTCGGCACCTTGGCGACGGTCAACCGAAGCGACTCCTGTGCCCTTTCTGTGCCCGGCGCGAATCGAGGGGCTCCGGCGGGATACCGAAGCCCCCCGTGAACAGCACGAACGTCTTGGAGGCGGCGACCGGAATCGAACCGGTGTACGGGGCTTTGCAGGCCCCTGCCTAAACCACTCGGCCACGCCGCCCTGCGCTGCTCGGGAAGGATCGAGTGTAGGAGGGCTCAACCCCGCAGCGCCCCCAGGACTTCCTCGATGGGTGCGTGGTCCGCTATGTCCGCGTCGAAGTGGGAGTACAGGACTTCTCCTTCAGGAGCTATGACGAACGTGGCTCCGAGCTGCATCGGGCGCTCGCCAAGCCGCTTTTGGGTGTGTCCGGCTGCGGCCGCACGGCGGCGCCCGAGAATCACGCTCGGCTTTACCAGCGCGAGTGCAGAGGTCCTCCCCAACTTCACGGCCTTGGCCGCTTCACCGTCTTCGTCGACCAACACGGGGAAAGTTATCGATTCGTCCCGCACGAACGCGGTGGCGAACTGGCGGTTACCGGTGCCAATGGCCACGATGCCGGCACCGTGGCTTTCGATCTCAGCTTGATGGCGGCGCAACTGCGCCGCGGCCTCACGACAGAAGATTCAGCCGAAGTGCCGCAGGAAGTTGAGCACGACGGCCTGGTCAGCCCAATAATCGCCGAGCCGGTGCGGCTTACCCTCGTGGTCCTCGAGGGTCACCTCGGCTAACCGGGCCACGTCCACCAGGCTCACCCTAGGCCCGCGGGTCGGTCGCCCGAGGGGGCGGCGAACCATCGATCACGGAGCGAGATCAAAACCAAGAGCGAGACAACCAGCAGCAGGATCGACAGGGCGACCGCGACGTCCGGTCTCCTGTCGAGCGCGGTGTAGACGGCCAGTGGCATGGTCCGCGTCTCGCCCGGCAGGCTTCCGGCGAAAGTGATGGTGGCCCCGAACTCTCCGAGCGCCCGCGCCCAAGCCACCACTGCGCCGGCAGCCAACGCCGGGCGGGCGAGGGGCAACGTGAGTCGGGCGAAGCTGGCGGCGCCCGCGACACCGAGCACCCGGCCGGCTTCGACGAGCCGCACATCGATGGCCCTGAGACCCGACTGAGCGGCGAGGACGAAGAAGGGCAGGGCGACGAAGGTCGCGGCCATGATCGCTGCGGTTGTGGTGAAAGCCACGCTGACGCCGAACCAGGTCTCCAGCGGCCTTCCGAGGATCCCGCGCCGTCCGAAGGCGAGCAACAGCGCGACGCCGCCAACCACCGGCGGGAGAACCATCGGGACCAACGCCAGCGCCAGCAGGGTGCGGCGGACAAGACCGCTGCGCAGTCTCACTAGTGCCCAGGCCAGCGGGAGACCCAACAAGGCGGCCAGGGCCGTAGCGGACAAGGAGATGACCAGCGAGAGCCGCAAGCTCGTCGTCAATTCGTCCGATCCGAGGAGTTCGCCGATGGACGACCACGGCGCTCGCAAGACCAATCCCGCCATAGGAAGGCCGAGAAAGACCAAGGCCGCGACCAACCCCGCCGCCGCTAAGGGCGCCGCACTCGGCCGCCAGCGCCAGTTCATGCCTGCCCGCCCGGCACAAGGAATCCGGCACGCTGAAGCCGCGAGCGTCCCTGGCTCGATGTCATGAACTCGATAAATCTCTCCGCCGCCCCTCGGCGGTTGGTCTCGGTCACCACGGCAGCGACATACACGGCCTCCAACTCCTGGTCATCAGCCTCCGGAATGTCGACTCCCTCCACTCGACCCGGCCTCGATCGCACGTCAGAGGCGTAGGCAACGGTGGCGTCGGCCTGGCCGAACACGACCTTGCCAACCGCAGCAGAGACATTCTCCTCGAGAGACGACGGCTCGAGGCTGACTCCCGCGTCGGACAAGAGTCGTGCGGTCAGCCTTCCGCAGGGAACCGCGGGGTCGCACAGCACGACGTGCAACTCGCGCTGGGTCAGGTCTCGCAGTGAATTGATCCGGCGCGGGTTCGAGGGAGCCACGACGATGATGAGTCGATTCCGGGCGACGATCGTCAGGTCGCGCACGGCTTCGGCTTGAGCAGCGACTCGCATGCTGGAGCGGTCGGCGGTGATGAGCACGTCGGCCGGCGCGCCCTCGACGACCTGGCGCGCCAGGACCGACGAAGAGGCGAACGAAAGCCGGACATCGGCATTGATTTGGTCTTCGATAGCCGGGCGCCATTCGTCCAACAGCGGCTCCAGCGAAGCGGCCGCGAAGACGGTTAACTCCGCCTCCCCCGCAGTGCCCCCGCCGCCTCCGCACGCCCCCATCGCCACGGCGATGGCTACTACGGGCGTCAGTCGCCGGAACATCACTTCCTCAACGCCCGCAAGCTCAGAGCGCCGACAGCCGCCGAGCCGCCCGCTGCCGCTAGCACCTGCCACCGGCCCCGGCGGGGCAGGGACCGGAATGCGGCCACTGTGACGGCCGCGTCGAGTGCGTCGGCGACCACGCCCATCGCCGCCCAACTAACCGCCTGATCACAAATAACAGCCTGTTCACCTTTCTGCGCTGGCGGTCCGATGCGCATGGCCGCCAGCGCCCCCACACCGAGTGCGAAGTCTCTGGAGCCGAGCGCTCGGGCGAGAACTCTGCCTCCAGTCGACGCCGCGTCCCGCCGGCCTACCCACGGTCGGGCCGGCACCTCGGGAAAGCTCAGTGCGACCACCCCGAGAACCGTCCGCGCCAGCGCGATCGCTTTCAACGTCGCCTGAGGCCCCATGGGCTGATCTTTCCAGGCAGTGGGATGGCGGGACGGAGTCGGTCGTTCCGGGGGAGGACGCCGAGATAGTCGTCTGGACCGACGCCAAGCGTCGTTTCGCTCGTTAGGTTGGTCCCATGCTTCCCAGCCGCCGCCGCACAGGCGCTCTCCAACTGGCTGACAACGCCCTGCTCGTGGTCGGAGCCGTCGTGGTCGGTCTCATCGCCCTCAAGCTCCTCGGATGGCTCGTCGGCACGGTCTTCCTCCTCGTGAAGGTGGCTCTCGTGGCCTTCGTCATCGCCGCGGCCGTCCGCTTCGCCCTCAGCCCCCGCCGGGACTAAGTCACCGCCGGGGCTAAGCCACCGCGCCGCCCCGGTAAGAACGGCGGGAATCAGGTTGTAACAGCCGCCTGCGGGTAAAGATCGCTCGGCATGGCTCGGAGCGCGACAGCGGAGGGGATCTGGGCCGACGAGTCACAGGATCTCGCCCGCGGCATCGCCGGCGGGCTGCTGTTCGGAGTTCCGCTGCTCTACACCATGGAGGTGTGGTGGCTCGGGGGGACCACGAGCCCGCCCCGGATGCTGGTCATCCTCGGCGTCACGCTTGTACCCGTGACCCTG
>JAHWKP010000172.1 GCA_019347775.1 Actinomycetota bacterium
ACCGATGATTTCGTCGACGCCGCCTTCACGAGCATGATCGACGCGGTGATCGCGCAACACGCCGGATCCGAGAGCGCGGCGATCGACCTCCTGAACGATGAGTTCTTCAACTGCCCCGAGTCCAATCCCATCGCCTGCTCGCACTTCGGGTTCCACACGTTTGTCTTCTCTTTCGTGGATGCGCCTCCTCACAACTTCTCCGGGGCATGGCAGACGAACGCCGGGGAGGTCGCGCGCTTGCGGGGGGCCGCGCGAAGCGCAGAAATGAACGATCGCAAGTCCGACGAGCGTGCCAAGCCGGTGGTTCCCGTTTCGACGACTCGTGGACAGGTCATCATGGGCCTGCGATCCGATCCGGCTCCGCCCCCCACCCTGGGGGACAGCCTCAGTGAAGACTCCGCCGACACGCTGGCCCACGAGCTGGGCCACAAGCTGCTGGGCCTACGCGACCAGTACGAGGAGCAGGGTCACCGAGACGACGTGCTCTATGTCAATACTCGTGATCTGATGGGAGACGAAACTGGCTGGCCGCATCTTTGTGCTTTCCACAAGGTGATCAAGGGCTGGATCGATCACGATGATGTGCTCCTTCTCGGCCGGCCGCCCTCCGAGATGCCCATCCAGGACCTTGACGTCGTACTGGTTCAGCTCGAGCGCTACGACCCCGAATGGAGCGATGAGGAGAGATCGGCTGTCCTCGCCTCCCTACCCGGCACGCCGGGCGACACGCCCGTGTGCGCCGCGGTGTTCCTACGGCTGGACGGGGAGACCGAGGGAGGCGAGGCGGTGACCGGACGGATCTTCGACACGCTCGAACTGCGTGCCAAGACCGGAGAGTTCTCGCAGACGCTAGACCCGCCGCGGGTGGTCATGATCAACGCCCTCGACTACGAGGACGACACGCGATACGCCGAAGGTGAGGAGCCCGACCCGATCGAGGTTCCGCATATCTACCGCTACCGTCGCAAGCTTCACCTTCTCACCGACGAGGAGCCACAAGCGGTCGGTGACAGCTTCGACTTCGCCGAAGCCAACGAGTTCATCGAGGTCGGCCTGACGGTGGAGGTGATGGAGTGGGGCCAAGCCAACGTCAGCGGGGGCCAGGCCGAGCTCGCGCGCGTGCGGATCAACTGGGTCCGTGAACAGTCCATCGAGCTTGGTTTCACCGAGAGTTCGCCGAACTGGCAGAGCCCGGACATCGGCATCGACGCGCCACCGAAGTACCGCGATGTCGACGTAGGCTTCCCGATCGGCGAACCACTGGACCAGGGCGAGGTCGTCCGGGTCCCGGCCGCTGGTGAGGACGACATCATGCACCGAGTGTTCGTACGCGTGTGGAACTTCGGCGAGGTGGAGGCCTGCAAGGTTCAGATCCAGCTGCTCAAGCGAGACCCCGGTGCGGGCGACGTCAAGCACCAGTTCGTCGCAGAGCGGATCATCGAGGAGCTCCCGCCATCCGGTGACGATTCCCCTCATACCCTCGCATTCGACTGGGACGTGCACTCCAGCCAGCAGCCGCACTTCTGCTGGCGTGCCGAGATAGGTGACCGCGACGTTCCGGTGGTGAACAACGTTCCCATCGCCAACGACGACACAACCGAAAAACACAATTGGGCACAACAGAACGTCTTTGAATTCGATATGCCCGGGGACAGCCCGCCGAAGCCGCTGCAGCTCACATACCGCGTGTACAACACTGGGCCTCTACCCGAGGTGGCGGTCGTGCGGCCTCACGGGATGCCGGAAGGGGTGACGCTGCGCGTCAACCCCGGGCGGGCCGTCGTTCCGGCTGGAGGAAGCCGTCTGTTCAGGCTTACGCTCGAAGTCGCCGAAGAATATCTGCACCGCGTATGCGGCAAGGACATCGATTTCCGCGTCGAGACTTGGCGGGTGACCGGCGAATCCGAGGAACGGTGGGGCGCGGTCCGCTACCGCCTGAAGCCTCGCCTCAAGACGGCGATATCGATCGAGGGGTGGTGGGTCGGTTCGCTGATCTCCATCCACGGGGGCATCGACCCGGATGTCGGAGCCGGCGTCGTCGAACTGCATATCCATCCGGCAGGCGAGGCTGACTTCTGGCACACCGTCAACCTCGGGCCAGCCGCCACGTACACGCTGGACTTGGACGGCGCGGCGTTCTCGGCCACCGAGCTCGTGGCCACCGCTCGTTACGACGGTTCGCCCGATCATGCGGCAGCCATCTCTGAGGTACTGCATCTGAAAACAACCAACGTCGGCTGACGGCCGCCCTGTGCGGTGGGATTGGGGCACGGGCAATCACGTTGGCCAAAACGCCTCACGGTCGATGGCCCACGACTGGCGGCGCTCGTACAGCCGAGCGACCTCGCCTCGGTCAGCGGAAGGTTGCCCTTCGCGCGGCGACCGTAGTAATCCACATTGCCGGAGAGTCTCTCGTGTTGACCAAAACGACCTCTCCGTGTTTCCTGCGCGCCTAGACGTGTAATGTCGCCGGGTCGCGGGCGACTGTCGGATGGCGCGGCCAACGGGCGACTGCTCGCCGCGGTCCTCGGTGAGCGACGCGACGGGAAGCTCCGGCTCACTGGAGGGCCACGGCTGGCGAGCCCCCGGGGTTCGGCGGCCTTCTTGCACGAGAGGTGTGGCCCGGCTACGGTCGACCGTATGGGAGCGGGGGCGCGGGTGGCGCCGGACGGGAGCGGCTTGCCGCCGGGTCCGCGGGGCGGCGCTGCCACGAACGTGCCGATGTGGCTGTTGGAGCCGCTTCGTACCCTTCGCTGGTGCGCGGAGCGCTACGGCGACTGTTTCACGCTCGAGCTTGGTGCCTTCGGTCGCTTCGTGTTCGTCGCGGACCCCCACGTCATCGGCTCCCTGTTCACGACCGATCCCGCGGTGGTGCGTGCCGGCGAGCCGAACGCCGTCCTCGCGCCGATCGTGGGCCGGCGGTCGGTGCTGACCAGCGACGGCGCGAGGCATCTGCGGCAGCGCAAGCTCCTGCTGCCGGCGTTTCACGGGAAGGTTCTCGAGGCCTACCGCAGCCGGATGCGAGAGGCGGCCGAGGCGATGGTCGAACGGTGGCCGGTCGGGCGGCCGTTCCCCGTGGCGCCCCAGTTCGCGCGGCTGACGCTGGAGGTCATCGTCGACCTGGTCTTCGGCGTGGAGGATCGCGGGCGGCGCTCGCGCCTGGTGGACCTGCTGCCCAGGCTCAGCCGCGCCGCGACACTGGTCATGTTCGTGCCGGCGCTGGAGGCCGATCGAGGACCCGGCAGCCCAGGCCGGCGCTTCCGGCGGCTGCGGGAGGAGGCAGACGCCGTTGTCATGGCCGAGTTGAAGGAGCGGAGGGGGCCAGGCGCCGGCACCCCGCGCGATGACGTCCTGTCCCTGCTGCTGGCTGCGCGGGACGAACACGGGCAGGCGATGACCGACGACGAGCTGCGCGACGAGCTCATGACACTGCTCTTGGCAGGACATGAGACGACGGCCACCGCGCTGGCGTGGGCGCTGGACCTCGTGCTGCACGACGATCGCGTGCACCGGCGGCTGGTCGCCTCGGCAACGGAGGGCGAAAGCGACTACGCGGACGCGGTGATCAAGGAAGTGCACCGGCTGCGCCCCACCGTGCCCAATGTCGTCCGCCAGCTCAC
>JAHWKP010000173.1 GCA_019347775.1 Actinomycetota bacterium
GCTCGACGAGCGGAGGGCCGGCGAAGTAGGGGCCGATCCGGGCACGCCACGCCGGAAACCGCTCGGAGTCGCGGAAGTTCTCCACGTGCGCCTCGACCGAGTCCCACTCGACCAGCAGCACGAACCTCGACGGCGACTCGATCCCGCGGGTCATCCGCACCGACCGGCAGCCGGGCGTGCCGGCGAGCAGTTCCCGCACCTCACCGTACGCGGCGGCGAACGCGTCCTCCTGACCGGGCACCACGTCGACCTTCCCGGCCAACTTGGGCGGCCAGAACGAATGAATGACGTCGTCGGACTTCAACGCGAGCTCGACCCGCCGCCCGGTGGGGATGTGCAACTCGTTCGCCGTAACCACGCCGAGCTCGGGATACTCGTATTCCCACCACCACTGGTGGCCGGTCACCGTTACCTCGAGAACGGACTCGCTGGCGTCGATCCTGTTGATGTCGATGACCGTGACGACCGTGGCCACGCCGACGATGGCCAGTATGAGGGCGGGGATCGCGGTCCACGCGATCTCCAGCTTCGTGTTGCCGTGCACCTGTTTGGGGCCTCGTCCTCCGACCGGCGCCGGAACTTGATCGCAGCGAACAGCACCAGGCCCTGCACGAAGAAAAAGAAGAAGGCCGCCACCCCGATGACGGGATCGAAGAGGCGGTCCAGCTGCTTGGCGATGGGCCCGTCCGGCGACAAGAAGTCCTGAGGTGCATCCTTGGCGCAAGCGCTCGACACGGCGCCCAGCGCCAGGGCCAGCGGTAGGAGCCGGCGAGTCCGGCGGGACACGTTCACGGGACCCGACTCTCTCACGCGGCCACCAGGCGCTCGATCCAATCTCCGAGTTCCGACGCGTCAAGCTCGCCGGCGGCGACTCCCACCAAGGTGCCGTCGGCGGCGACGAAGGCCGTGGACGGCATGCCGCGCAGCAGGTACGCCCGGGCGACGTCACCGGCCGGGTCGTTGCCAGCCGGATAGGTGATGTCGAAGTCGTCGAGCATCTGTTTGGCGAGCTCCGCATCGTCCTGATGGGCGACGCCGAGGAACGTGACCTCCCCCTCTAGCCGGCGACTGGCCTCAGCGAAAAGGGGAAGCTCGCGGCGGCACGGAGCGCACCACGACGCGAAGAAGTTGACTACCGCCGGACGGCCGTCGCGCATGTCGAGCGAGACAGTGGTGCCGTCGTCCTCGATCGATGGCAAGGCGAATCCTGGCGCCTCAGTGGCCTCAACCGTGCCCTGCTGGCGGGTTCCGACTGCCAGAGCGGCGGCGCCGGCGACAGCCACCACCACGGCCACCACGACGATCATCCGGGCCGAGCTGCGCTCGGGTGGAGGCGCGGCCGACTTGTCCTCATCCGCCGGAGCCAGTGTCTCAGCCAACGATCACGTCGCCCTTCATGATCGGATGCACCTCGCAGAAGAACGTGTACTCCTCGCCCGGCTCGAGCAGCGGCAGTTCGTATTCGATCTGTTCGCCGGGTCCGGTGATGATTCCGCCGCCTTCGGGGCGGAAGACCAGCTCGCCGTCCTCGTCTCGGATGGCGACGTTGTGCGGCTTGTCCTCGTTGTTGGTGAACACGATCACCACGCCCTGCACGGCGGGGACCGTGATTTCCTCCTTGTCGAACTCGAGATCGTCGGCCGCCAACTCGATCGTGGGGGCTGCCGAAGCCTCGGGCTCGCCCTCGGCCGCCACGGCTCCCTCTTGCGTTGTGGTCGCGGTCGACTCCTCATCCCGGCCGGCGACGGGATTGTCCTCCTCGACTTCCTCAGGCAAGTGCGCCTCTTCGCCGGTCGTATGCCCGGCGTCCTCGCCAGCGTGATGGAACTCGCGCTCGCCGGCTACCGCTCCACCGACTCCGAGGCCGGCCGTGACCAGAGCACCCGCGGTCAGGACTCCGAGAATTCCCGTACGACCGAGCCCCCGGATCGCCACCAGCGACCCCACACCCAGGATGACGAGAGCTGCGACCAGGGCGATCAGCACTGCCGCGTTCGCCGAGACCGCCAAGAGCGTCCGAGAAAAGGCGAAGGCTATGAGAAGGACGACGGCAGTGACTCCCAGAGGAAGCGCCAACGGCATGATCAGTCGAGAAGACACCCGTTCGTTCTGTTCATCGGTCCAAGTCGGATGCTGGGACCAGCTCTGGGCAAACCATCCGACACCAGCCACCGCGCTAGCGGCCAGTCCGATGAGCACCAGAGCGCTGCCGGTGGCCAGGCCGGTGGCAAGGACGAGGGTTCCCAGACCGAGTCCGACGGGCCACACACTCCCGCCGGCGGGCGACAGGGACGCCGGTTCGCGTCCGACCCCCGGAACGGCCACGTCGCGTCCCTGCGTGCCGACTGCGGCCAGACCCGCGATTCCCGCGGCAAGCCCCGCTGCGACCAGCAATGCCGTCCCGCTGCGATCGCCCACTGCTATGCCGAACCCGACGCCGAACGCGATGCTCGTCGCGGAGAGGGCGAACAGGACGACGGCAGCCGGATTCACAGACCCCTCATTTCAGCAGGAACACTGTCGCCCATACGACTAGCCATCCGACGAGTGCCAGCTCCCAGAACCACACCGCAGCTCGCACGACTCCGGTATAGGCGGGCCCGGTCTGGCGTCCTAGGACTTTGAACAGGGCGGCTAGGAGCCCGACCAGACCTGCGCCCAGGAACGCGATCGCACCGGCCAAGAGCGCGTAGTTGATCGTGGCGAAGGCGCTCGAGGCCGCGCCCAGATCGAGCTGGGTGCCGACGAACCAGATGCCGTTGATCAGGCAGAGTCCGACGAAAGCAGCGAGGCTCAGCCCGGCAGCTGCCTGCCTGCGTTCGCCCCGGCCGTCGGCGATGGCACCCCACCCCGCGAAAGTGGCGGTCATGAGAGCAGTGAGCGTCAGCATCACGCCAGAGAACGCCGCGACCTCGAATCCCTCGGGGGGCCACTCCTCCGCCGCTGAGCGCAGGCCGATGTAGGCCGCCGCCAATGAGCCGATCAGCGCCAGGCCGGCCGCGCCGGCGGCGAGACCCCCGAGCGTCACCGAACGGGCCGGCAGTTCCGAGTCGCCGGCAGGAAGAGCCAGCGGCGTGGTCGTGGCGCTCACGTCGCCGCTCCTACGGGCTCCCGGTCGGAGTCGCCCTCGGCGGGGCCCGCGCCAGCGTCGACGTCGGCGGAGTCGTCAACCGGTGCGACCGGTTCGGCTCCGGGCGGCGAATCGAAGTTGCGCCTCGGCGGAGGCGACGCGACCGTCCATTCAAGTCCTTCGCTCTCGCCCCACGGGTCGTCGGCCAGAGCCCGCTCCGGTCCGCTCGCCATGGCGCGGGTGATCTCGAATACCACCAGACCTATCCCGAGTAGGGCGACCAGCGCACCGAAGCCACCGACGCGGTTCAAGGCGACGCTTCCGGCCTCAATGGTCCGGTTGGCTGCGCCCTGGTAGCCGGCGATGAACCCGGCGCCGGCCTGCAGAGCCGATCCGCCGGTTAGCAACAGAGCCGCGATCCAGCCCGAAGCCGTGCCGAGGCGCCGCCCCCACAGCTTCGGGGCCCAGTGCCAGAGCCCGGCGCTCGCCAGCAGCACCGGCGGCAGGAAGAACCCG
>JAHWKP010000174.1 GCA_019347775.1 Actinomycetota bacterium
CGCAGCGCATGACCATCGATAATCTGATCGCCGTCACCAAACAGCATCCTGAGATCGAGATGGACTGGGAAACCAACGATGAAGGTGAGCAACGACTCGTCTTCCACCCCGACCCGCCACGGAGGTGGAGGATTCTCAAGATTCTGGATGACGACTACGTTCAGTCGTAGATTACAGACCTAGTGTACGAGTCCAACTCAAAGCAACATCTCGGGTAGCCCAAGATACCCATGTTCCCGTCGACCGCCGTGCGTGTGACTTGTTCCGGCGCGGAGGTCCTCGTGCGAGCCGGCCCGCCCGGTAGCGGCACCTACATCGCGCCCCGTAACGACGACGGGTGAGCGCACCCGGGCACCGCTCCCGACGCGCCGATCGGCGCGCTGCGAAGAGCGAGCGGGAACGGATTATTGAGCGCGTGTTATCGGGCCTTGGTCCGGCACATCGCGCCGGTTATCGGGCGCTCTGGATGGCGCCTCTAGCCGGCGTTTTGGGGCTCCTCGTAGCAACGGAGCCCGAGGTATGGGTGCCTCCGCAGTGATCCACCCTTGTTGTGATGACAGGAGATTCGCGCGAGGGAGCAAGAATGTCCTCGACGGCTGAACACGCGCCTCGGCGAGGAACGCTGGCGAGGGTCACAGCCGCCGGCTGGTCACGGGCCGGGCTTCGTGGCGATCGCCTGTGCATTCCAGCCGGGGGGGAGGTCGTCCAACTCCTCCCATCGCGGCACGTAGTGCTCCAGAAACACGTGGCCGACGAGCTCGGCTCGACTGTGCGTGCCTGTCTTGTCGAAGATCGACTTCAGATGGTCCTGGACCGTGTAAGGGGATATGTGAAGGGCCGCTGCGATCTCCTTGGTCGACAAGCCCTGGAAGCAGAGCCGCGTCACCTCGCGCTCACGCTCGGACAGTCCGTAGGCCTGGGTGACGAGCGGGGCGACGTCGTGCAGGCCCGCCGGGTTGGACGATCACTGCGACGCGACCTTCGCCACCACCTGAGAGTGGCGTCGCGTACACGAGCAGCCACCGCCCGGATCGGGTCTGGACTCGCGCCCGAGATGCCAGTCCACTCCCACACGGGCTCGCATTGGCACGCGCGTGCGCGGACATGGCTTGGATGACGCGAACTTCGTGCAGGCTGGAAGGTGCAGGGAACTCGAGCAAGTCCCCCAGCCATTGTTCCGCTGAAGGGGAGATCGACTCCATGTTGCCCCCTCCGTCAAGCACCACCACGCCTGGGACGCCTGACGCGTCCTCTGTCACCGTCGAGACCAGCACGGCTTTCCGGAACCCTTCGGCTATCACCGGCGACAAGGAGGCGAGGAACCGAACCTCGTCCTGGGTGAACCAGGGGCTTCCGGCGTCGCGGAGGAACCCAGCCGCGGCCCAGCAGGTGCCATCAACCACCAACGACACCCTCAGCTCATCGCCGATCGGCAGCCCGAGCTTGGCGCTCGAACGCGTCCGCGCGCTCCGCATCAGATCGCCATGAGTCGCTTCGCTCAACGATCCAGCTCGCTGCCCGGTGAGGGCCAGCATCGACCACTTGTTCACGTCCTCGACCATGTACTCGTACTCCGCCAGCCACGGCCCCGAGCACACGATGTTCTGGCCGAGGCCACCCGTGAAGAGGAAGGTCCCGGGATCGACTGGATGCCAGCACGCCCGCTCGAAGGGGACGACCCGTCGTATCGCATCGCTCACACTGGTCGCCAACGTGACCCAATCGAGCTCGCTGCTTGCCGCACGCTCGATCTCGCCGCGTACCCGCCGCAGGACGTCCCGCTTCATGCTCACCAGTGTAAGGACGGGCCGTGGCGCACTGAATCCCAGATTCGTGGGATGTGCGGCGCCAGAATCCCACGAGTCTGGGATGGCCGAGGACAAGCCGTCGCCGCAGGATGCGGTCAGGCGCCTCGGACGGGGTGCCGGAGCCGAACGAAGGGAGCGCACTCATGACCATCTCCGAGTCCCAGGCCGCAGCGTCGTTTCATGTCGTCAACGTCGACCAGGCGACGGCGTGGGACGGGGAGGAAGGCGAGCACTGGACCGAACACGCCGACCGCTACGACGCGGCCGTTCGCCGCTACGACTCCTACCTCATCGACGCAGCACGACTAGCGGAAGACGACCGTGTGCTCGACGTGGGCTGCGGCGCCGGTGTGTCGACACGAGATGCCGCAAGCGTGGCGACGGCGGGCCGTGCGCTCGGAATCGACCTGTCGGCCCGGCTCGTCGAGGAGGCCCGCCGGCGCAGCCAACGCGCCGGTCTGGCCAACACCGCCTTCGTGCAGGGCGACGCCCAGGTTCATCCGTTCGAGAGCGCGGCGTTCGACGTGGCCATCAGCCGATTCGGTGCCATGTTCTTCGCCGACCCTGTCGCCGCGTTCGCCAATATCGCCCGTGCGCTCCATCCGGACGGCCGGCTGGTGGTGCTGTCCTGGCAGGAGCTGGCCAGAAACGAGTGGGTGCTAGCCATCCGGAGGACGCTCGCAGCTGGACGGACGCTGCCGGAGCCGCCGCCCGGCTCCCCCGGGCCCTTCGGTCTCGCGGATGAGGTCGCCGTCCGGCGCATCCTGGCCAGGGCCGGGTTCTCAAACGTCGAGCTCGCCCCTGTGGTGGAGCCGGTGCTGCTGGGTTCCGATCCCGAGGACGCCTTCGCGTTCGTCCGCGGTCTCGGGATAACCAAAGGCCTGGTCGAAGGCCTCGACATCACCACGAGGGCACATGCGCTCGAGGCGTTGAGGGAGACTCTCGCCGCCCATGCGACCGGCGACGGCGTATTGCTCGACGGCGCCGGATGGCTCATCACGGGCCGTCGGGCATGAGCGCCGTGGGAAGCTCACCGACTACGGGGCGGCCACAGCGCCTGCATCACAACGCGTGGGTGACCGCCGACCAGGAGGCGACCCGGCGGTTCTACGAGGAGATCGTCGGCCTCCCGCTGGTCGCAACGTGGACAGAGAGCGGCCAGTTCGGGAGCGAGGGCGAGCAGGACTTCTGCCACACGTTCTACGGCCTCCCTGATGGCGGCGCCCTGGCGTTCTTCCAGTTCGCCGACCCCGATTTCGCCCGGAGGCATGCGGAACCGGCGCCCTCGTCACCGTTCCATCACGTCGCCCTCCTGGTCGATGGACCGACGCAGGATGCCATCCGTCGACGAGCGAGCGCGGCCGGCTTCGAGACGACGACAGCCGACCACGGCTACTGCACGTCGCTCTACGTCACCGACCCAAACGGGCTTCGCCTCGAGTTCACCGTCGATCAACGTGATCTCCACGAGACTGAGACCTCCAGGGCGGAGCGGGCGCATCACGACCTCCAGCGATGGCTCGACGGCGACCGCCGCACGAACAACCACTGGCGGCCGGCCCGGCAGGGCGCCAGAACCTGAAAGCTCCGCGACGCCAGGCCCCCGTCGCTCAAGTGCGGCGGGCGGCCCTACCGCGCCGGCCTCGCTCGGCGTCGCCCAGCCGAGCAGGATCGAGAGCTTGATGAGGCCGATGAGGAACACCGGCGGGAAGAACGCGCGCATCAGCAGGCGCCCGCGCTCGCCCCTGGGCA
>JAHWKP010000175.1 GCA_019347775.1 Actinomycetota bacterium
AAAGGGCGCGAAGTCACGAAGCCAAGAAAGAGGGACGCGCATTTAGAACTGCCTGATTAGGCGGATGTCGTTGTCGCCGAGGATGCGCATGTCGGCGATGCGGTGACGCATCTGGGCCAGACGGTCGATACCGAAGCCGAATGCGAACCCGGTCCACTCCTCCGGGTCGACGCCGCACAGCTCGAACACCTTCGGATGGACCATCCCGCACCCACCCAGTTCGATCCATCCGGTGCTCGAACAGGTACGGCACCCCGATCCCTCGCATATGACGCAGGTGATGTCGAACTCAGCCGAGGGTTCGGTGAACGGGAAGAAATAAGGCCGTAGGCGCGAGTGGACGCCGGACCCGAAGTACTCGTTGGTGAAGGCCTCGAGCGTCCCCGCGAGGTGAGCGAAGGTGATGCCGCGGTCGACGACGAGCCCCTCGATCTGACTGAAGCTCGGCAGGTGCCGGGCGTCGGGGGTATCCCGCCGGTAGACCCTTCCGGGCATGACCGCATAGATCGGTGGATCCTGGGATTGCATGAGTCGGACCTGTACCGGCGACGTCTGCGTCCGTAACAAGGTGGACTCGGGCTCGCCCCATTCGACGTACAGCGAGTCCTGCGTGCTCCGCGCCGGATGGGCCGGGGGCAGGTTGAGCGCCGTGAAGTTGTGCCAGTCGGTCTCGACCTCCGGACCTTCGGCCACGACGAAACCCATCGCGCAGAAGACATCTTCGAGGCGGTCTCTCGTCTGGGTCACCAGGTTCAGGTGTCCTCTTTCCGGCGCACCGATTACCTCTGTCAAGTCGAGACGCTCAGCATCCAGCCGCGATGACCGTGCCGCGCTTTCCAAAGCTGACTTCCGGGCCGCCAGGGCCGCCTCGAGCGCCGACCGCTCCTCGTTGATCCGCTTGCCCTCCTCGCGGCGTTCCTCGGGTGGAAGGTCTCTCAGCGAGGCCTTTCGTCGAGAGAGGTCGGAGGCCTTGCCAAGAAGCTCGGTCTCCAGATCGCGCAACTCGTCGAGCGACTCCGCCCTTGCGATGCGAGGGTCAAGCTCCATGGATGTCCTCGAAGGCATTGGCGGGCAGGGTAAAGCGGAACACGGACCCCTCGCCCGGATTTGAGCTCGCCTGCAACCGGCCCCCGTGGGCTTCGACCAGGCCGCGGCTGATCCATAGACCCAGTCCCGAACCGGTCGGGCGCCCTTCGGCCCGCCGGAAGAACTTCGTGAAGACGCGCGACAGGTCTTCGCGGGGGATGCCCTCGCCGCGGTCGGCAACCGACACACAGACCATGTCGCCGTCGCCGTCATCGAGGCCCCCCCTGACCTCAATCCCCTTCCGGCTGGCGTACTTGCAGGCGTTCTCCACGAGGTTGGTGAGCACCTGTTCGAGCTTGTCCGGGTCGGCGTAGACCTGCGGGAACCCGTCCTCGAAGTCCATGCTGACTTCCAGGTCGGGGTATTCGATGGCCACCTTCTCGACCACACGCTCGGCCAGCGCGGGGAGCGACACCATCTGGCGCCGGAGGAACAACCGGCCGCTCTCCAGGCGCGTGATGTCGAGTAGCTCGGTAATCAGACGGGTGACGCGATCGGCGTCGTGGTTGATCTGCTCCATCATGATCCGACGCTGTTCGTCGGGAAGACGCCCCCACCGGTTGAGCAGCAGACTGGTGTAGCCCTTCACCGAGGTCAACGGTGAGCGCAGCTCGTGGCTGACCGTCGAGACGATTTCGATGCCGGCCGCGGCCTGGTGGGCCCGGCGGGAAGCGGCCCGGACGGCCAGCACAGCACCGTCGATGCTGCCGTCCTCACGGCGGAGGTAGCGGGCGGTGACCAAGGCTTCGACCACGCCGCCGCGGCCGTGACTCAACTTGACCTGTTGCTCGGGGACGCCCCGTACCGAATGCAGGGAGGCCGATCGGTGCCAACCATCGGTCCACAGTGGCTTTCCATCCCGGCCTCGGGGAGCGAGTGTCTCGAGCACACTGCGCCCGACGAGTTCGGCCTCGCTGAAACCGGTCAGGGCACACATGGCCGAGTTGGCCAGCCGAACGATGTGGTCCGCGTCGAGATGGAGGACTCCATCCGGGAACAGATCGACGATGTCGGCCTGAGTGCTCACGAGCCGGACCCTCGTGACGCGACCCGCCGCTGACGCACGGCCTCGAAGCACACCAGAGCGCTGGCAACGGCGACGTTCAGCGAGTCTGCGGGCCCCAACATCGGGATTCGAACCTTCTGGTCGAGGTGGGCGTCGAGATCGGCGGGCAGACCGTTGGCCTCGTTACCGACGACTATCGCCACTCGGCCGGCGAGATCAGCCTCGTAGATGTCTTGGCCGCCCGCAGACGACGTACCGACTCGGGCGAGCCCCATCCCGGCAATGGTCTCCAAAGCGTCGGCGGGCGGTAGTCCCTGAACAACCGGGAGGGCGAAGACGGCCCCAGCCGACGAGCGCACGGTCTTGGGGCTGAACACGTCCACGGATCCCTCGCAGAACAGTATTCCCGACGCCCCGGCGGCCAGCGCCGTACGAACCATGGTCCCTGCGTTTCCGGGGTCCTGGATGGCGACGCCAACGAGGACCAACTCCGCCGATGCGAGGTCATGCAAGGTCGCAGAAGGCAACTCCACGAGCGCAAGTTCGGACTGAGCCGTGACGGTCGAGGCAACCCGATCCATCACACCGTCGGAGACCCGGTAAAGCGCCGCTCCTGATCTGCCGGCCACGTCTTCCAAAGCGGGGTCGGCATCCGGACCGAGGTAGAGCTCGCGGATGTCCGCGCCGCCATCGAGCGCGGCATAGATGACTTTGGCGCCCTCGGCTACCACGACACCCTCTTGCCGCCTGTCGGCGGCGCGCCGAACCAACCGGCGCAGGCGCTGGACTTTGGGATTGGATAGCCCCATTGCCGGGGCCACGGCGCGCGCTGAAGTCACAGCGCCTGCTCCGCTGAGAGTCGCGGCCCTGGGGCGCGGCGCGGCCTCAGGCGGCCGGTGCGTCGTCGGCGGCGTTGCGTGCCTTCTCTGCGACCTTCACGAGCGAACCGAACGCCGCAGGATCGGTTATGGCCAGATCAGCCAGAACCTTGCGGTCGACTTCCACGCCGGCCAGCTTGAGGCCGTTGACGAACCGGCTGTAGGACATGCCGTGCTGCCGGGTCGCCGCGTTGATGCGCTGGATCCAGAGCTGGCGGAAATCACCCTTGCGCGCCCGCCTGTCCCGGAACGCGTAGCGCAGCGAGTGCATGACCTGCTCGTTGGCCGAGCGGTAGCTGCGACTCTTGTTGCCGTAGTAACCCTTCGCCTGCTCCAGTACGGCGCGGTGCCGCTTCCGGGCGCTGACTGCCCTCTTCACCCTTGCCATTTGCTTGCCTCCTCTATCGATCTCGGACGGGACTGGAAGCGGACCGGCTAGATGCCGAGGCCGCGCTTGATGGCTTGGGCGTCTCCCTTGGCTACGCCGACGTCACGGGCAAGGCGACGTTTACGGGCGGAGGACTTCTTCTCCAGGATGTGATTGAGATAGGCGCGGCGACGGCGGAT
>JAHWKP010000176.1 GCA_019347775.1 Actinomycetota bacterium
ACGGCGCGAGCACGGCCCGTATCGCCGAGATCCTCGATGAAGCGGGAGTGGTGGAGAGCGCCCGTGCGTTCCGCATCTACACGCGTGTCAAGGGGGCGGGGCCGTTCCAGGCGGGCGACTACACGTTCCCGAAGCGGGCGTCGTTCGGAGAGGTGGTAAAGATCCTCGACGCCGGACCGGAGATAATCCAGGATCGGCTGACGATCCCGGAGGGCCTGACCCTCGAGCAGATAGCCGATCGCGTGGGCGAGCTGCCCGGTAGGTCGAAAGATGCGTTCTTGGAAGCGGCCCGGTCGGGGGAGGTCCGTTCGACGCTGCAGCCCGACTCGGTCGACACGCTGGAAGGCCTGCTGTTCCCCGACACCTACATGCTCGATCGGGACGACGACGAGACCGCGATCCTGCAACGGATGGTCGCCACCTTCGACCGCGTCGCCGCCGAGGTCGGCATCACGAAGGCCGCCGAGGGCGGGCGAGTGTCGCCCTACGAGGCGGCCATCATCGCCAGCCTGGTGGAGCGAGAGGCCCGGGTGCCCGAGGACCGGGGGCCCATCGCCCGGGTCATCTACAACCGGCTCGAGCGCGACATGTTGCTGCAGATCGACGCGACGGTCCTCTACGCCCTCGGCGAGCACAAGAACCGGGTGCTATTCCGAGATCTGGAAGTGGACTCGCCCTACAACACCTACAAGAACAAGGGGCTGCCCCCCACGCCAATCGCGGCGTCCGGTCGAGCCGCCCTGGAGGCCGCCGCTGATCCGCCGCAGAACGACTTCCTCTATTACGTGGTGGTGGAAGCCGACGGATCGCATGCCTTCGCCCGTACGGGTGCCGAACACCAGGCCAACATCCGCCAAGCGGAAAGGAACGGAGTCAGGTGATCACGGCCACCACGAGCGTGGTGGCGGTAATCGGCGATCCGGTCGAGCACTCACGCTCGCCGGCGATACACAACGCGGCGTTCGAGGCGCTCGACCTCGATTGGGTGTATGTCGCCTTCGGCGTCAAGCCGCCCGACTTGGCGGCGGCCATCGCTGGCGTACGGGCCATGGGACTGGGCGGATTGTCGGTCACGATGCCCCACAAGTCCGCGATCGTCAGCCTGTTGGACCGGTTGACGCCGACAGCGGACACCCTCGGCGCGGTGAACTGCGTCACTCGCGAGGGTGCGGCGCTGGTCGGGCACAACACCGATGGGGCGGGGCTGGTCGACTGCCTCGCCGCCGCGGGCTTCGATCCTTCCGGAAGGCGCTGTCTGGTGCTCGGCGCCGGGGGAGCGGCTCGGGCCGCGACCTTTGCTCTCGGCGCCGCGGGTGCGGCCGAAGTAGGAGTTTGGGCCCGCCGGCCGGAGGCGGCCGGG
This sequence comes from Actinomycetota bacterium, assembly GCA_019347775.1. Taxonomy (GTDB): domain Bacteria; phylum Actinomycetota; class Acidimicrobiia; order Acidimicrobiales; family JAHWKP01; genus JAHWKP01. The sequence goes on from JAHWKP010000176.1 coordinate 1,361, forward strand.
GCGGCCGCGGTCCTGGCAGGCGCAGCCGGAAAAGTGGTGCCCGCGGATGGCGTCGGATATGACCTGGTCGTAAATGCGACGCCGCTCGGGATGGCGGTGGAAGATCCGCCTCCCGTGCCGCCCGAGTCGATAAGTGCAGGTCAGACGGTCGTGGACCTCGTCTACGCCCATGGCAGCACCGCCCTGCTGGAGGCCGCCGAACGCGCCGGGGCGGCCGCCATAGGCGGAACGGGCCCCCTGATTCACCAGGCCGCTAGGTCGTTCGAGCTATGGACGGGCCAGGCTCCACCCGTGACTGTGATGGGTGGTGCCCTGCCGGAGGCTCAAGAAAGGTCCAAAATGGACCGATAGAAGGGGAGGAGGCGAAGGCTTCCTACTTCGGCACAGGCTGGGACGAGCGAGAGGGAGGTTGGCGTGTCGCTTCAAGGAACGCTCGACACCTTCGGACTCCACGACGTCCTGGCCCTGCTCTCGAGCACCAAGAAGAAGGGCGAGCTGAAGATCTCCGGCCCGGATTTCACGGGCTCGGTATGGATGGACGAGGGGAAGCTTGTAGGCGCTGAGGTGCCTCGCTGCCCCACCCTGGTCGACGCAGTGTTCGAGCTGCTCAGGCTTCCCAACGGGGAGTTCTCCTTCGAAGCCGACTCGGCGGTCCGGGTGCCGATGTCGGCGCAGGCCATCGGCGACGTATTGAGCGACGCCGAGGACCGGATGATCGAGTGGCGCGACATCTGTATTCACATCCCGTCGGTTCACACCAAGTTCGCCGTCCTCGCAGGTCGTGTTGGACCCCGACCAGTGGCAGCTGGTGGTCGCGTCCGCGCTGGGAGCTTCCCTGGCCGAGTTGTCGGAGGCCCTGGGAATCGGCGAATTCGAGATCTCCCGCACCGCCAAGTACCTGGTGGAAAACGGTTACGCGGTGGCCGAGCCGGCGGATGCGCCGGCTGCGGTGCCCGCCCCGGCCCCAGCTGAACCGGCGCCTGTGGCAGCGCCGGAACCTGTGGTCGAGAGCGCCCCCGCCCCGCCCCCGGCACCCAAGCCCGCTGCCCCCCAGCAGCAGCCCGCCCCGCCTCGTCCGGCGGCTCCGGCGCAGCCCGCGCCCGCCGCGAGCGCACCGCCGCAGCCCGCGGCGCAGACCCCTCCGCCGGCGGCCGAGGAGACGGAGGAAGCCGAGGAGCCCAAGCCGGGCGAGCCCGTCGACCGGTCGGCGCTCCTGAAGTTCCTGTCGTCGGTCAGGAACTAGTCACTTCGGTAGGGCTGGAATCACTCCTCCGGTACGGAGGAATTCGACTCCCCGCCCGTACACTGGACCTGAACTGACATGACGGACACGATCGCCACCTCTGAGGACGCGCCTGGAGCGCAGATGGATCCCATCGGGACCCTGCTGGTAAAGGCGGGCTTGATCAGCTCGGCCGATCTCGACCAGGCGCTGGCCGAACAGGCCACCACCGGCAAAACGCTGGGTCCCATCCTCAAAGACCGCGGCCTGGTCTCCGAGGGCGACATCGTCTCGGTCATCGCCGGCCAACTCGGCATGCAGTACGTCGAGCTGGCCGACTACCAGGTCGACGTGCTCGCGGTGGGGGCCATCCCGGCCGCGCTGGCCCGCAAGTACCAGGCGATCCCGATCAAGCGCGAGGGCAATCACCTGACGGTCGCCATGGCGAACCCCATGAACGTCTTCGCCCTCGACGACATCAAGGCGGTCACCAAGTGCGAGGTCCACCCGGCCTTCGCGACCGAGGGCGGCGTGTCCGACGCGATCGACAAGTACTACCGGGCCGACGCCGTGGCCGAGGGTCTGGCCACCGAGGCGATGGCCGAGATGCGCGTCAGCTAGCGCTCCACCCCGCCAGCGCGTCGCCGGCGTCGACGTACTCGAGCCCCAGCGCGTCCGCGACCGCCGGATCCGTGATCTGGCCACTGAGGACGTTCAGGCCGCGCCTCAGGTGTGGATCGGCGTCGAGCGCTCCCCGCAGTCCCCGGTCGGCCAGCGCCAGCACGTGGGGGAGCGTGACGTTGTT
>JAHWKP010000177.1 GCA_019347775.1 Actinomycetota bacterium
ACCGCGCCGGATGAGAATCAGAGCCGTTCCTGGTAACGTCAGGCGTCGTGCCCGGTTCCGCCCCCACCCTCGACGTTCGTGACCTCTCCGTCCGGTACGGGGACCAGGCCGCGCTGGAGCAGCTGTACGGGGCGTTCACGGCTCTGCCGATGCTGATCTTCGGCTGGGCGCGGCAGCCGGGGGGCGACTGGGCCGCTTTGACGGCGGCCGCCAGTGTCGTGTTGCTCGGGCTGGTGCTGCTGCTGAATTCCTTCGCCATCTGGCTCCGCAACAAGTTCGAGCGCAACTACTAGGGGATCTAACTCGGGGGTTGCAATCGGCTGCGTCGGTGCTTGGTTCGCGGCCTTCGCTGCCATCTCCGAGGGCGCCCTCGACCGGCTTCGCCGCCGGGTCAATCAGTGAGACAAGCTCTGGCGGGCTAGCGGGCCCACTCGTGGGATCGCAGGCGCTCCACGCGGTCGGCCGTCGGCGGGTGGGTAGTGAACAGCTTGGCGAAGCTGACGTGCCGGCCGGTGAGGGGGTTGACGATGTACTTCGACGCCTGCGCCGGCTGGACGTCCATCGGGATGGCCTTGGCGGCGCCTTCGAGCTTCAGCAGCGCCCGGGCGAGGGCGTCTCCGTCGCCGATGAGACGGGCCCCTGTGCGGTCGGCCTCAAACTCCCGGCTGCGGGACAACGCCATCTGCAGCAGGGCGGCGGCCATCGGGGCGAGCAGCGCCATGAGCAGCATGCCGAAGATGTTGCCGCCCTCGTCGTCGTCGCCTCCTCCGCCGAACATGGCGCCCCACATCATCATGTTGCCGATGAAGCTGATGCCGGTGGCCACCGCCGCGGCGACGGATCCGATGAGGATGTCGCGGTTGCCAACGTGCGACAGCTCGTGGGCGAGTACGCCGCGCAGCTCGTCCCAGTCGAGGATCTGCAGGATTCCGGCGGTCACTGCCACCGCGGCGTTCTCTGGATTGCGTCCCGTCGCGAAAGCGTTGGGCTGCAGGTCGGGAGTGACGTAGAGGCGGGGCATCGGAATGTTCGAGGCGTGGGCGAGCTCGCGGACGATACGGAAGTACTCGGGCATCTCGGCCTCGTTGGCGGGCACCGCCCGGGCGGCGCGGATGGCCAGCTTGTCGCTGAACCAGTAGGAGCCGCCGACCATCGCCAGGCCGAGGACCATGCCGAGGATGGCGCCGCCGCGGCCGAAGAACGAGCCCGCCAGCACGAGCAGGCCGCCCAGCGCGGCGAGCAGTACGTAGGTCTTGAACGTGTTCTTGTTCATGCCGGGAAGGATGCCACGGCCCAGGCGCCCGGCGGCCTCACCCGGATTGGGAACGAAGGACGATCTGGGTCTGCGCCACCTTGGCCACCAGCCGCCCCGCGTCGTCGGTCAATTCGGTCTCCACGACGATCACCGAGCGGCCCGCCTTGAGGACTCGAGCCGTCGCGGTCACGGTGCCGGACGAGACCGCAGAAAGGAAGTTGGTCTTGGATTCGATGGTCGAAGTCCCGTCCGCGTCGCCGGGGAGGTTGGCGAAGGCCAGCGACCCGCCGGCCGTGTCAGCCAAGGTCATCAGCGCCCCGCCGTGGAGGAGACCGGCGGGCTGGCAGAGCTCCGGTTGATAGTCGAGCGCGAGCACGACCTCGTTCTTGTCCATCGACACCGATCTGATGCCGAGCGTCCTGGCGATCGGCACGATGTCCTGGATGTAATCGCCGGTCGTCGTGCCGGCCGTCTCGTCTGCCATCCGCCGAATGTAGCCAGGCCTGTCTATGTTGGGCGCCGTGGCTGACCGGGACAACCTCGCACTCGTCAAGCGCTTCTACGACGCCATCGCCCGGCTCGACCCGGGCGGGTTGCTTGATGTTCTCGAGCCTGACCTCGTCGCCCACGTTTCCGACGGGCTGGCGGACTACGGCGGAACGCATCAAGGGGCCCGGGCCATGTTGGAAAAGGTCTGGGTGCCGGCGCACCTGACCTTCCGGGCCATGCCTACGCCGGATCAGTTCTTCGAGAACCCACCCGACGGCGTGGCTGCCATCGGGTTCTACCGGGGTCGCGTCGACGAAACCGGGCGGGAGTTCGAGGCCGCCTTCTGCCACGTCTTCCGCTGCAACGAGAACCGCATTGCCGAGCTCCGCCAGATCACTGACACCGCCAGGTGGATGGAGGCCCTGACCCCGCGGTAGCGCTCAGGCGGCCTGGGTTCGCTCTGCCCAGCGGTGGAGCATGCCGCCCATCGGCCCCTGCATCCCCGACAGCTTCTCGGTGCGGCCGTCGGGATAGCGCAGGATCCCGTAGTCCGTGCCCGACCCCACCGCCACGGTGATGCGCACCCGTTGGCGCGGGGCGCCAGCCATGTCGTAACGGGTGGCGTGGCCCAGGCTCGACAGGCACACCGCCGCCCAGTCCGGGTCGCACGTCTGCTTGGGCAGCCATTCCGACGGATGGCCGGGCAGCAGCTTCTGGCCGATCTCGACCTCGTCACCGACGAAGCGAAGAAAGCTCAACAGGTGCTGGTCGGTGTCCCACTCGTCGGCCATGTTCCGGTCCATGAGGTCGGCCAGCAGCTCGGCGGGATTGCGGTCTTTGGTCGGTCCGTCGCCTGGGGGCACGGGCACCTCCTCTGTATGAATCGATCGAGGAGGCCGGCACAGGCGGCCACGACTTGTGGGACAAATGATCGCACGAGCTGGTGACAAGACGTCCGATTCCGAGGTCGGCTAGACACCGCCGCATGCCACAGGGCTTTCCCGATGGGTTTCGGTGGGGCGTCGCCACGGCGGCGCACCAGATCGAGGGCGGCAACACCGCCAACGACTGGTGGGAGTTCGAGAACCGGTCGGGATCGACGGTCGCCGAGCCGAGTGGCGACGCCTGCGACAGCTGGAACCGCTGGCGCGAGGACGATGAGCTGGTGGCCTCACTGGGAGTCGACGACTATCGCTTCTCCATCGAGTGGAGCCGCATCGAACCGGAAGAAGGCCGGTTCTCGGACGACGCGCTCGACCACTACCTGCGCATCTGTGAGGATCTGGCAGAGCGCGGCGTCGGCGCGGTGATCACGTTCCACCACTTCACGACGCCGCGGTGGATCGCCGAGCGCGGCGGATGGGAGAACCCAGCCACCGCCGATCTGTTCGCGGCCTTCTGCGAACGGGCTGCCGCCCGGCTGGCCGGCGTCATGAACCGCGCCTGCACCCTCAACGAGCCCAACATCGTGGCGACCATCGGCTATCTCACCGGCGACTTCCCGCCCGGTGGACGGGACGCCGGCCTGCGCCGCGCCGTCAACGACGTGTTCATCGACGCCCACGCCAAGGCGACGGACGCCATCAAGAGCGGCCCGGGCGACTTCCCCGTCGGTCTGTGCCTGGCGATGAG
>JAHWKP010000178.1 GCA_019347775.1 Actinomycetota bacterium
CCGGCGACGGGGTATGTGGGGTCGATGCAACGCGTGGTCCGGGGTGCCGGGCTTGGAAGCCTTGGTGCTCGTCCTGGTAACCATCTCCGCCATATCGCTCTCCTCCGAATGGTCCATGGTGCCGTAAATTTCGGCTCGGTGGGCTCCCGTACCCTCGCGCCGGACGCACTAACTTTTGCCCGCGCCACGGCTGGGTGCGTGCCGAGGCGGGTACACCTCATCGAGGAGGCGGCGTGCAAATACGCCGGGGTGGGACACCGCCGGGGATTCCAGGGGCGGCCCGGCGAGAGTACGAAGTAAAAGGCGCATTTACTGCGTACTGCCGCATATTTCATCCGATGGATGATGTACGTGAGGCTCTGTTTCTCCGCTTGAGCTGGACTTTTCTGGTGGCGCCGACAGGCGCGAGCACGTGGTATGCACATGAGAACCGGCTCCTGACCAGGGCATCCACCCACGGCCTTGCATCAGATGATTGAATCGAGCGTCAAGCGAGAGGCTCGAGGTGAGCGATGGAGCGCAAGTTCAACGTCGCTGGTGCGGCGCACATGGTGGTGCTCGACGGGGTCGCTCTCCTTCAACCCGACGCTCAGGTCTTCGAATGCATGCTCGACGGCTGGCGTCAGCAGCAGCTCTCCCGCAACCTCGGCTTCGCCACCGTGGAGACCCGCGCCCAGACCGTGCGGCGCTTCCAAGCTCACACCAACGCCTACCCCTGGCAGTGGTCCCCGGCCCACCTCGAGGAGTGGACGACCGACCTCCGAGCCAACAAGCGACGGGCCCGCTCGACCATCCGCTCCTACCAGCTGGCCGTCCGAGCCTTTCTCGCCTACCTGTGCGACCCCGTCTACGGCTGGGCCGATGAGTGCGAGCGGCGCTTCGGGACTCACCCCGTCCAGATTTGCCATGAGTGGAACACCGCCGCCCACCTCAGCGACTACGAGGGTCGCCCCGCCCGCCGTTCCCTCACTCGCCGCGAGGTCCAGGCCCTCTTCGACTGTGCTGACGCTCAGGTGGCCGAGATACGGGCCAGGGGGCGCAAGGGCTGGGTGGCTGCTTTCCGGGACGCCACCATGCTCAAGGTCACCTACGCGTGGGGATTGCGCCGACGCGAGGCGGTGATGCTCGAAGCTCACGACTTCGGGATCAATCCCAAGGCTCCGGAGTTCGGCAGCTTCGGGGTGCTCTACGTGCGCCACGGCAAGGCCTCTGCTGGGGGCTCCCCTAAGCGCCGAAGCGTCCTCACCGTCATGCCTTGGTCCACCGAGGTGGCGGCCGAGTGGGTGGAGAACATTTGGCCGCAGTGCCGGCGGGAAGGAGAGGCGGGGCTGTGGCCATCGGAGCGACGCCCCCGAGTAAGCGAGGACCGCCTCAACGCCGCCTTCGGACGCTTTGGCGCCGAGGCAGGCCTCTCCGATGGACTTGGTGTGCACAGCCTTCGCCATTCCTATGTGACCCACCTGATCGAAGACGGCTTCGACGCTCTCTTCGTCCAGCAGCAGGTCGGCCATCAGCACGCCTCGACCACATCCATCTACACGTCAGTGTCGTCCGACTACAAGACCCGCGTGCTGCGCGCCGCCCTCGATCGCGTGGTGGCGGACGCCCGGGCACAGGAGAGGAGCCCATCTTGAGAAGATCCGTCAGCTACACGTGGCAGCTGCGGGAGCTCATGGCGTCCCACGGAATGTGGAAGACGACCGATCTCGCTCCGCTGCTGGCGGAACGCGGCATTGAGCTGTCGCCTGCCCAGGTCTACCGCCTCGTCAGCCAGGTTCCCGAGCGGCTCTCTCTTCATATCCTCGCCGCTCTCTGCGACATCTTCTCCTGCACGCCAAACGATCTGGTTCAGACGTCGGCCCACGCTGCTCCCAAGCGCAAGGCAGCCGGCTCCTCCGGCGTGGTGGATCTCAACACCGTGGGTCGCCCTCGCCGTGCCCGGGTTCACCGGGCGCCCTGATGGTCGAAGCTGTCACCGAGCTGACGTGTGCCCGCTGCGAGAGGCCGTGCCGGCGAACGCGTGACCCTTGGCCGGAAGGCGTCATCTGTGAAGCCTGTCGCAAGCAGGCAAGTCGCCGTCGGGGAACGTGTGGGACATGCGCCGTGGAGCGGCTGCTACCGGGCAACGACGGCCACGGAAACCCCATCTGCGTCGACTGCGCTGGGATCCCAGTGTCGTTCCGCTGCGCCTCCTGCGGCGTGGAAGACGAGTTCTGGTACGCGCGGACCTGTCTTCGCTGCTCGTTGCACCGCCGCCTTGTGGAGCTCCTCGACGACGGGACCGGCCGCGTGGCTCCGCTCCTGCTACCAGTGTTGTCGGCGCTGTGCGCTGCTGATCCCTCCCGGGGGCTGTCCTGGCTGCGCTCTGCGCCGGTCCGAGACCGTCTCCGGGCACTTGCCAGCGGTCAGGTGGCCATCACGCACGCAGGGCTGGACGTGCTGGGCCGCTCCAGCGGCGTCGAGTACCTGCGGGACTTGCTCATGGCCCACGGCGTTCTTCCTCGGAGGGACAAGCACCTCGCCCAGTTCGAGCGCTGGGCAGCACTTCGTCTCGAAACCGTCGCCCACGCTGAGGACCGCGCCGCCATCACCGCCTACGTGCGGTGGCATCAGCTCCGTCGGCTGCGAGCCGACGCAAGCACCGGTGAGCTTGGAAAGTCGAAGGCTGACCTCGCTCGCCAGCAAACCAACATCGCCATCAAGTTCCTCGCCTGGCTTCGTCGACGAGGGCTGGTCCTGGCCGCCTGCCGCCAAGCCGACCTCGACGCCTGGTTGGCTTCGCCGGTCACGACCCGACTCCACACGCGCAGCTTTTTGGTCTGGGCCATGGACAATGGTCGTTGCCCCAGGCTCGTGCTGCCCAGGCATCGTGGAGGCGTGCCCCGCACCATGAGCCAGGCCAGGCGGACTGAGCTCGTGGCCCAACTGTTCGTCGACGAGTCCATCGAGCTGGCCGATCGGGTGGCCGGGTGCATCATCCTGCTCTACGCCCAACCGATCGCTCGGGTAGCCCAGATCAAGGTGGCTCACCTCAAGGAGCGGGACCAGGAGGTGTGGCTCCGCCTCGCGGGGGAGGCTGTCCCGCTTCCGGAGCCCCTGGGCTCACTGGCGATCAAGTTGAAGGGCCGCCGGCCGAACATGGCCACGGCCGCCAACCCGAAGTCCCCGTGGCTGTTCCCGGGACGCTCGGCGGGCCACCCGCTGGAAGCCAGGCAACTCGCTCGTCGCCTGGGTCGCGTCGGGGTCAGTCGGCTCGGACGCCTGGCAGCCTTTCACCAACTCGTCACCGCCATCCCGGCTCCGGTGCTGGCCGAGCTGCTCGGTTAC
>JAHWKP010000179.1 GCA_019347775.1 Actinomycetota bacterium
GCCTCCGTATGACCGGTTCGTCAAGTTTCCTGAGTTGAGCAACCTGCTCGGCGGGTTCGCCACCGAGCACCCGAACCTGCTCGAGCTGTCGAGTCTTGGTAAGTCGCACGAGGGCCGCGACATCTGGCTCTGCACGGTGACCAACACGGAGACCGGTCCTCACAACGAGAAACCGGCCATCTGGATCGACGCCAACATTCACGCCACCGAGCTGACCGGATCGACCGCCGCCCTCTACCTCATCGACAAGCTCGTCACCGGATACGGCAACGACGAGCGGGTGACCCGAGCGCTCGACACGAGGACGTTCTACATAGTTCCCCGGCTGGGACCCGACGGGGCGGAGCTGGCGATGGCCGAGCGGCCCCGGTACGTGCGCTCGTCGGTGAGGCCCTACCCGCTGACCGACCAGCAGGACGGGCTCATCGCCCAGGACATGGACGGCGACAGTCGCATCCTCACCATGCGGATTCCCGACGCCAACGGCACGTGGAAGCGCTCAGAGGCCGACGCTCGGCTGCTGATCCCCCGCGACCCGGACGAGGAAGGGTCGGGGCCGTACTACCGCCTGTTGACCGAGGGCGAGATTCAGAATTACGACGGCGTCAACATCAAGCCGGCCCCGATGCTCCAAGGGCTCGACATGAACCGCAACTACCCGTTCGAGTGGCGGCCCGAGGGGGAACAGCGCGGGGCGGGGCCGTATCCGACCTCGGAGCCCGAGATCCGGGCCACCGTCCAGGGTCTGGTCGACCGGCCCAACGTGTGCGCCTTCATCCAGTACCACACCTATTCGGGCGTGCATCTGCGTCCGTCGGGAACCAAGCCCGACGACGAGCTGCCCACCTTCGACATCCGCGTGTACAAGAAGCTCGGCGAGAAGGCGACCGAGATCACGGGGTACCCGACGGTGTCGGTGTACCACGGCTTCCGTTACGACCCGAAGGACAACATCACCGGGGTTTCGGACGACTGGGCATATGACCACCTCGGGATTCACGCCTGGGTGACCGAGTTCTGGAGTCCGCAGCGGGCCGCCGGCGTAGAGGACTACGACTTCATCGGCTGGTTCATCGACCATCCGATCGACGACGACCTGAAGTTCCTGGCGTGGAGCGACGAACAGCTAGGCGGAGAGGGATTCGTCGACTGGTATCCCTACGAGCATCCGCAGCTGGGACAGGTGGAGCTCGGCGGCTGGAACACCGCGTTCTGCATCCGCAACCCCCCGCCCGACCGACTCGAGGCCGAGGTTGCGCCCCACGCCGACTGGGCCATCTGGCACGCCCTCATCTCGCCCCTACTGCACATCCGCGAAACCATCGTGGAGAAGCTCGACGGCCCGCTTGAAGGTTCTAGCCGCGGCGATAGCAGCCGCGCGGCGGGGGTTGGGGGTCCCCCGCCGCACCGCGATGAGCCGTCAGGCGAAGAGCCAGTGACATCGACCTGGCGGGTGAGGTTGGTAATAGAGAACACGGGATGGCTTCCGACGAACGTGACACAGAAGGCGCTGGACCGGAAGATCGTGCGGCCCTTGGAGGCCGAGATAAGGCTTCCGCCGGGGGCCGAGTTGGTCGGTACCGAGGCCAAGAAGGAGCTGGACCAGCTCGGCGGCCGGGTCGGACGTACCTCGATGCTGGCCGCCTTCGGCGCCGCCTCAGATGCCACGGCCGACCGCGCCAGCGCGGCGTGGGTCGTGCGCGCCCCCGCCGGCACCGAGATCGATCTCGAAGCCCGCCACCAGCGGGCCGGAGTCGTGAGGACATCGGTGCAGCTCGGGTGAGCCGTCGGGCTACTTGAAGCTCTTGGCGATCTCGGACTGGAACTGGTCGAAGACTTTGTTGCGGTCGTCGCCGAGGTTGAAGTCAGGGACGATGAACTCGTCGACTCCGGCGTCGCGGTATTCGCCGATGAGGTCGACGACCTCGGAGGGAGTTGCTGCGATGTAAGGCAGCGGGATGTCCTGCTCGCGCACCTCTTTCAGCTTGTCCTGGTCCTCGGTCATGAACAGCAGGGCCTGGGCCGACCGCTTGATGGTCGCGGGGTCGCGTCCGAGATCCTCGCAATGGCGCTCGAGTACGCCGATCTTGTGGCGGAGCCGGTCGGGTGTGCCCCAGACGTTCCACTCATCGGCGTACTGAGCGGCGATGCGCATCGTGCGGTTCTCGCCCCCTCCCCCTATCAGCAGCGGCAACGCGTTCTGAGCCGGCTTCGGGGCTAGCGGCGCGTCGGTCAACTGGTAGTGCTCCCCCTTGAAGTCGGTGCGCTCCTGCGTGAGCAGTCCCTTGATGACCTGGCACGCCTCCTCGAGCATGTCCAACCGAGTGCGGACGTCGTAGAACTCGATGCCGTAGGCACGGTGCTCGTTCTCCTGCCATCCCGCGCCGAGGCCGAGCACGAAGCGGCCACCGCTGAGCAGGTCGAGCGTCGCGGCCTGCTTGGCCACCACGGCCGGGTGCCGGTAGGTGTTGCCGCAGACGAGCGACCCGATGCGCAGACGGGGCACGGCCGCGGCCAGTCCGGCCAGGACCGCCCAACACTCGTTGGTGGGCCCGGTGTTGGCCGGATCGCCGACTGGGGCGTTGGGCATGAAGTGGTCGGCGAACCAGACGCCGTCCCACCCGGTGGCCTCGGCGTGGCGAGCCGCGTCGAGGATGGACTCCCACGGTTGCGACGGGTTGGGCCACACGCTGAATCTCATCCGCTGGAGCTACCTGACGCCGAGGAGGTCGACGACGAAGACAAGTGTCTCGTTGCCTTTGATGGCGCCGCCTGCGCCGGCGCTGCCGTAGCCCAACTTGGGCGGGATGGTGAGCTTTCGCCGCCCACCGACCTTCATGCCGGCGACTCCCTGGTCCCATCCCTTGATGACCCGGCCCTCACCCAGCGTGAAGCTGAACGGTGAACCCCGGTCCCAGGACGCGTCGAACTGCTTGCGGTTGCTCCACGCCACGCCGACGTAGTGGACCTCGACCTCGTGGCCGGATTTGGCTTCCTCGCCCTCACCCTCGACGACGTCTTCGACGACGAGGTCCCCGGGAGGAGTCTCGCCGGGCGGCACGTACACATCGGGCTTCTTGGTCTCGGCCATTCCTCGACCCTACCCAGGGCGGTCCTAGTCAGGTTTCGAAGCCACCGCCACGCTCGCCGTCCACGGGATCTCATGCGTCGCCCCCCGGCTGCAGCGTTCCATGCGGTCGATCACGCCATTGAGGAACTCGGTCCTCGAGGCGTCGTCGACGCTCAGGTAGCTGGCGGCGAGAGGCGGCACCTCAGCGAACTCGGCGATCCAGCCGGGGAAGTCGGGCCACACCGCGA
>JAHWKP010000017.1 GCA_019347775.1 Actinomycetota bacterium
GGCGAGCGTGGATGGCGAAACCAACGCCCTGCGGACCGGCATTGAAATGCCCGCCTAAGTGTTGGATCCGCTCAGCCATGCCGGACAATCCGTGGCCAGTTCCTCCGCGGACCGCTCCAGGAGAAGGTTTCCCGCCATCGTCCACCATGTCGAGGACCAGTTGCCCGTCAAGGCAGCGGAATGTCAGGTGGACCTCCGCTCCCGGCGCGTAACGAACCACATTCGTCATGCCCTCTTGCACGATGCGCAACACGGAAGTCTGCACGGAATCGCCCAGCCCCTCAATCTGAGCCTCGCCCGAGACGTTGACCGTAACGCCGACATCGCGCACGGCCCGTATAACGGTCGCCAAGTCCTCAACCAAGCTGAGATCCTGACGCGTCCGGCCACGGTGGAGCACCGTGAGTAGCTGCTGCATCTGTACCACGGCTGCGGAGCCGGCATCCTCGACGGCGTGGAGCGCCGCCCGGGCATCCGGCTCTTCCCCTACAAGACTCATCCGCGCCGCACCTGCCTGGACAGCCATGAGCGTCAGGTGATGGGCCACGACGTCATGGAGTTCAAGGGCGAGTCGTCGACGCTCCTCGTTGACTGCCTGCTCGCGAAGTTGCGTGAGACGCCGCTCGCGGCGGCTCCCGGCCAATTGGCTGAGGATTCCGGCTCCCAACCCGATGGCCACGGCTGAAACCACTTGCGCAGCCCTGTCGCCTGCGCCGATCGCCAAAGCAGTCGTCCCCGATACGAGTAGCACGACGCCCCTCCATGATCCCGCGTTGCCAGCCATGACAGCACTGACGACGATCACCGCTACCGAAGCCGGGGTGGCCCTTCCGCCGACAAAATGCGACCCGAGGAGGCTGAGAACGACCGCGGCGTACGCCCAGGCTGGCCGGTAGAGCACGGCCATGGCACTGAGCGCGCCGATCAACCGAAGTCCGCGGGCCGGTGCAGGAAGGCCGGCGCCGTCGATCTCGATTCCCACCAGTTCGACAGGAACGGAGATGAACTCCATCGAGAGGGCTACCACCCCGATTAGTGCAGCGGTGAGGGGTTTTCTGCCAACCTCGATGCCTCGCCATACCACGTGAAGCTACGCCTCCCTATTGAGCGAGCCAGTCTCGCGGCGCGTCCTCAACCACCCGTCCCCCAGCATTGATGCTATAGGCCGAGGTTCGGCCTGGCGGGGGCGTCGAGCGGCGTCGGGCCGTCGCTCTTCAGGCGGTAGTAGGCCGTCGACGCCACCATCGCCGCGTTGTCGGTGCACATCGACCGGCTGGGCACGAAAGCCCGCAGGCCGTCCTCGATGCAGGCATCCAGCACGCGTTCCCGAAGCGACGAGTTGGCGGCCACCCCGCCGGCGAGGCAGAGCCCAGAAGCTCCGATGTCCCTCGCCGCCTTCCTCGCCTTGTGCACCAGCACGTCGACGACCGCCTCCTGGAAAGAGGCGGCAATGTCCTCCGGAGACGAGTCGGGGTGCTTCCGGGTGTGGTTGATGACCGAGGTCTTCAGCCCCGAGAACGAGAAGTCGTAGCCCTCGTTGCGCATCGGTCTCGGGAAGTCGATGGCCTCGCGGTCGCCGTTCATCGCCAACCGGTCGATGACGGGGCCGCCGGGGTAGCCCAGCCCAAGGTGGCGGGCGACCTTGTCGAAGGCCTCCCCGGCGGCGTCGTCGATCGTCCCGCCCAGAACGCGGTACTGGCCATGACCCTCGAAGGCGACGAGCATGGTGTGGCCGCCCGACACCAGGAGCACGGCCAGAGGTGGCTCGAGGTCGGGCTCTTCGAGGAAGGCGGCGTACAGGTGGGCCTCGAGGTGGTTGATCCCGATGAATGGAACATCCCAGGCCAGCGCCAGCGCCTTGGCGGAGGCGACGCCGACCAGCAACGCCCCGGCCAGACCGGGGCCGATGGTGGCGGCAACCGCCGTGATCTCAGAATCCTCGATGCCGGCCTCGATGGTGGCCTCGGCGACAACCGGCAGCAGCAGTTCAGTGTGAGCGCGGCTGGCGATCTCCGGCACCACTCCGCCGTGCCTGGCGTGCAGGTCGACCTGGCTCGAAACCACCGACGACAAGACGTGGGTGCCACCGGCCACGACCGCGGCGGCGGTCTCGTCGCACGACGTCTCGATGCCGAGAATGGGGTCGCCGGGCGGCGGAGCCAGCCGTTCGCTCATCTCGACACGACCTTGGTCCTGCCCCGCACGCGGTGGGCGATCTCTGCCAGCCGGACCGCGTAGGGAGCGCCGCCGATGTCGTCGGCCCACATGACCAGAGCGTCCTCGTTGGTCTCGGCGTAGTACCCCCTTCTGATTCCCGCGGGACGGAAGCCGAAGGCCCGGTACAGGTTCTGGGCCTCGGTGTTGCCGACCCTGACTTCGAGCGTCATGTGGGCTGCGCCCCTCTCTCGGGCGACGTCGGCGAGATGCAGGAGCAGCCGGGTCGCGATGTGCCGCCGGTGCCACGCCGGGTCGACCGCGATCGTGGTGACGTGGGCGTCGTCGAGCGCCATCATCAGCCCGGCATAGCCGACCAGCTCGTCGCCGCAGCGGGCGATGACGTAGGCGCGGCTGCCTCGCAAGGCCAGTTCGGACAGGAACAGCGAGAACGACCACGGCCGGGGGTACACGGCCGCCTCGATCTCGAGAACCCTGCGTAGGTGGCGTCGTCGCATCGGGGCCAGTTCGATCTCTAAGTCGTCGCCGGGCACCTCGCCGATGCCGGTGTCCGCAGCTCGAGTGGCCATCAGCTCGCGGCCCTCTCACCGACGGCCGGACGCAAGTAGACCGGGTTTATCTCCCACGGCTGCACGAACTCCTCGCGCACCGCTCGGGCGTGAGCCAGCGTGACGAGCGAGGCGGCGGACGGAAAGGGGTGGACGACGTCGATCTCGACGCCGTCGAGCCGCCTGAGCGTCTCGCGGTACCGAACCGCTCCGTCGCCGACGGCGAGCACGTCTTCTCCGTGGGCCAGCAATTCGGCATACAGCTCGTCCGGACTGCACACGCGGGTCTCCCCGACGCGCTGAACGCCTGCCGGGACGGGACGGTAGAGGGCGAAGTACACCTCGTCGCGGCGGGCGTCGAGAACGGCCGCGACAGTCCGGTCGGCGTAGCGGACGGGGAAGGCGAGAAGGTCGAGACTCCCCAGCCCGACCATGGGGATCCGAAGCGCTTGGGCGAGGGCCTTGCCCGTGGCGACGCCAACCCGCACGCCGGTGAACATTCCCGGTCCGAGGTCGACCGCGACGACGCCGACGTCTTTCAGATCCACGCGCGCCTGTTGGCAGATGAACTCGATGGCCGGCGCGAGCAACTCGGCATGTCGCGGGGTGGCCCGGTTCCGCCCCGGAAGTGGCACCCCGGGCCCGGACTCGAACGCCGCCATGACGCCTTCGGCGCCACCCAACGCACACGCCACTTGGGCTGTCGAGGTTTCGATGCCGAGAACGATCACGCCGACCTCCACGGCACGAGTGCCTTCTCCAGATCCTGGCTACGCACCGACCACCTCGGCCCAGCTGGGCTGAGGGTGATGATCCGGTCGTCGTCGCCGGGGCCGAGCTCGAGCCGCACCTCGAGCATGTCGCCTCCGATCACTCCGAGGGCGGCTTCGCCCCATTCGACCAGAGCAACGCCCGTACTGTCCGCAAGCTCGCCGAGAACCAGATCGGCGACCTCGTCCACGCTCTCCGCCCGATACAAGTCCGCGTGATGCAGCGGTAGCCGGCCCTGGTACCTGCGCACGAGGATGAAGGTGGGACTGGTGACCTGCTCGTCGACGCCCAGAGCCCGGGCGAAACCCTGGGTGAAGCGGGTCTTGCCGGCTCCCAGGTCGCCGGTGAGGATCACGACGTCGCCGGGCTCAGCCAGCGGGGCCACCGCCGCCCCAAGATCACGGGTCTCTTCCTCCGAGGAGGTCGAACAACGGATCATCGGGCGGTAGCCAGCACGCTCTCGGCGGCGGCGCGCCGTACCGCCAGCTTCGCCCTCACGAAATCGGCCCGCATCTCGGCCAGGACCTGGCCCCCACCGGATCTGAGAGCGGCCGACGGATGAAAGGTCGGAACCACGACGCGGCCATTCCACGAGTGTTCCCGGCCTCGCATCTTGGTAATGCCCTCACGCGTGTTCAGGATCAGCCGGGTGGCGAAATTGCCGAGGGTGACGATCACCTTCGGATCGATGATCTCCAGCTGCGACTCCAGCCACGGGCGGCAGGCCGCAAGCTCGTCGGGCAACGGATCGCGGTTGCCGGGAGGCCTGCATTTCGTCGTGTTCGTTATGTACACGCCGGAGCGGTCGTGTCCCAGCTCCTCCAGCATGAGACGGTCGAGGAGCTTGCCCGACCGCCCGACGAAGGGCTCGCCTTGCAGGTCCTCGTCTCGCCCCGGCGCCTCACCGATGAACATCAGGTCGGCCCGGGCGCTTCCCACCCCAAACACGACCTGGGTCCGGCCGGACGCGAGCTCGCATCTCGTGCACACCGCCGCCTCTGCGGCAACGGACGCCAGGTCCCTACCGGCCATGGATCAAAAGTACCGGCGGGGCACTCGGGGGCCGAGGCGGGAGAGGATCTCGTAACTGATCGTCCCCGCGAGCGTGCCCCAGTCGTCCGCCGTTATCCGTTCGTCTCCCTGCCGGCCGATAAGCACGACCTCGTCGCCGACGTCCACTTCGTCGTCGCACGCGACCATGAGCTGGTCCATGGTGACCCTGCCGGCCAGCGGGCGCCTGGTTCCACGGATGAGGACCTCGCCTCCCGTTTCACCAAGCGAGCGCGGGACGCCGTCGGCGTACCCGAGCGGGATAGTGGCCACTCTCGTCGGTCCCGGATGGCGCCGCACCCAGCCGTAGCTCACGCCGTCGCCGGCCGCGACTTCTCGCACGGCGGTGACTTCCGCCTTGAGACTCAGCGCGGGCTCGAGCGTGAGTCCCGCCGGCACCCCTTCTTCGGCTGACGGGGCGTAGCCGTACAGCGAGATCCCGCAGCGGACCAGGTCCCGCCGGGCCGGCGGGTGATGAATTGCCCCGGCGCTGTTGGCCAGGTGCACCATGACGGGTGAGAGTCCGTCACCGCGGAGAGCGGTGAGGACCTCCTCCAGCCGGTCGATCTGGGCGTTGGTGACCTCGACTTGGGCGGGATCGTCGGCGACCGCGAGGTGGGTCCACACCGCCTCCAAGCGCAGCCCGGCGCTCACCGCTGCCTTGGCCAACCGCGGAGCGTCGGAGGGATCACAGCCCATCCGGTGCATCCCGGTGTCGACCTTCAAGTGCAGGGGCACGTCCCGAACACCCGCCTCGGCGATGGCATCGACACCGGCTGAGGAGCTGACCGTCAGAGACAGTCCCGCGGCGATCGCATCGGGCACGGCTGCGCGCGGGGCGTCAGCAAGAACAAGGATTTCGGCCGATATGCCTGCCTCGCGAAGGGCAAGGCCCTCCTCGACCAAGGCCACCGCCAACCAGCTGGCGCCACCTTCGAGGGCCGCCGCGGCGACGGCTTCAGCACCGTGCCCGTACCCATCCGCCTTGACGACGGCACACAGCTGGGCGGGCTCCGACCACGCGGCCAGAGCGGCCGCGTTCGCTCTTATCGCCTGTAGGTCGACTTCCACCCATGCGGGGCGGGTGTGCGCCCGCGTCACGCCGCGGCCCCGATCGAGGAGAGATAAGACGGCAGTCGCTCGCTCAGGTCGCCGGAGACGAGTCCGGCGCCGGGCCGGAGTGCGGCGGCTCCGATAGTGGCCCTCGAGGCCGCCGCCGCGGCTCGCTCCGGCAGCAAGCCGCGGGCCAGGAAGGCACCGGCGATGCCGGCCAGGACGTCGCCGCTGCCGGCGGTGGCCAACCGGGAGTCGCGAGTGCAAGTCACGAGCGTGAGCTCGCCGCCGGCCACGATGGTCGTCGCTCCCTTCCACAGCACGGTGGCCGACAGCGCCTCAGCCAATCGGGCGACCTCGCTCAGGCGGTCCCGGGCGTCGGGGTCGCCCCCGAGTCGCGAGGCTTCACCGTCGTGGGGGGTCACGACCGTCGGTGCATCCCTGGCGGCGAGGATCTTGGCGGCGTCATGTCCAAGGGCGGTTAGCCCGTCGGCGTCTATGAGCAGGGGGCAGGGGCAGAGCGAGATGAAGCGCCGGATGGCGGCTGCCGTGGCCTCCGAGCGCCCGAGCCCGGGACCGACCACCGCGGCTTGAAAACGGTCGATGTCAGAAAGCGCCCGGTCGGCCCAGCTGGCGTCGGGGAGGGCGAACGACAGCGCCTCACCGACCGGTAGGTCACCATCTTCGATCCCGGGGATGCCGATCCGGACGAGACCAGCGCCGGCCCGCTGGGCGGCCCGTGCGGCGAGAGTCGCGGCCCCGAGCATTCCCGCCGATCCCGCGACCATGAGCAGGGCGCGATCCCACTTGTGGGATAGACGAGTTCGCGCCGGGAGCCATCTGGCCACGTCGTCGTCCCGCACTTCTGCTGCGTTCGCCACCGTCCAGGCGTCCAACCCGATGTCGGCAAGCCTCAGTCGGCCGGCCAGCTCCGGCCCTTGGCCCAGGAGCAGCCCGGGTTTCAGCGCCGCCAGCACACACGTGGTAGTTGCCTCGAGCACTCCCGAAGCGGCCTCTCCCGTCGTGGCGTCGAGCCCCGACGGCAAATCGACCGCGAGGACGGGCGTGCCGTCTTCGACGGTGGGCAGACGCAGGTCACGATCGCCGACTTGGTAGCCGGTGCCAAGGGCGGCGTCTATGACCAGGTCGCACCGCGGCAGGGTGGCGGGCGCGTCAGCGAGGTCGACCACGCGAACGCGGGCGCCGCGCCGCTCGAGTCGCCGGGCCGCGTCCCGGCCGTCGGCACCGTTATTACCGCGACCGGCCAGGACTGTGATGCGTCGTCCGTAGCTGCCGCCCAGTAACGAGAGCGCCGCTCGGGCTACGGCCAACCCCGACCGCTCGACCAGCGCCTCCACCGGAGCCGGCGCCTGAGAGTCGAGCTTCCGGATCTCGTCAGGCGTGCAAATAGGAATCAAGCGCTCAGATCCACCCTTGGGATTTCCACCAGTCGGTGTAGAGGGGGATGCCCGCGGTCAGGGGAATGGCGGGGCTGTAGCCGAGGATGCGGCGCGCCTTCGATATGTCGGCGACATAGCGCGTCACCTCGCCCACCCGTGAGGGCTGGTAGTCGACCTCCACCTTGCGCGCGAGTGCCAGAAAGAGCAGGTTCACCAGATCGTGCAGGGTGTTGCCCTGTCCGTAGGCCAAGTTGATGGTGTCGTTCTTCACCTTGCCGTCGACCACCGCTTCGATCCCGGAAATGACGCCCGTCACGCAGTCGTCGACGTAGGTGAAGTCGAGCATCTTGCTCTTCCCGAACACGGTGATGGGTTTGCCGTCGACGATGGAGCGCATGAAGAGAGGTATGACGCGCTCCATGCGGTCGGCGTCGCTGTCGAAGCGTCCGTAGACGTTGCTGAACCGGAAGATGAGAACCGGCAAGCCGTAGCACTTGGCGTAGCTGTAAATCATCGCTTCGCCACCGATCTTGCTGGCCGAGTAAGGACT
This sequence comes from Actinomycetota bacterium, assembly GCA_019347775.1. Classification (GTDB taxonomy): domain Bacteria; phylum Actinomycetota; class Acidimicrobiia; order Acidimicrobiales; family JAHWKP01; genus JAHWKP01. The sequence goes on from JAHWKP010000017.1 coordinate 7,548, forward strand.
CTCGGCGATGACGAAATCGGCCATCCCCTCCTCGGTGACATGGCGATGAATGTCGCCATAGACCTCGCGGCTGCTGCCGAACACCACCGGACAGGCCGCGGCCCGCGCCATCTCGAGTGCCGAGAAGGTCATCTCCAGATTCTCGAGCGCCTTTTGAGGCTCGAGCACGAGCTGGTGAACCTTCGCCCAGGCCGCGAGATGGACGACGCAATCGGGTCTCCAGGGGGGTTCCCACGAAGCCGGATCGCGGCTCAGCGCTACGAGGTCGACCTTCTCGCCAGGCACCTGGTCGGTCCATTCGTTGTCCCGGTTGTCAATCCCATAGACCTCGTCGCCACGCTGCTGCAGCGCCAAGGCCAGATTGGTGCCGATCTGCCCGGACGAGCCGGTGATGAGAACTTTCACGGCGCCAGCCTACGACCGACCCTCTGCCGGTCCGTCAGGAGCGGAAGCGCTCCGCCAGCACGTTCACTGGTTCAGTGAGAACATCCACCACGGGAATCTGCTCCAGACGACCAAGGTCCAGTTCGGGTTCGGTCTCCGTCACCGCGTCCACCACTGCCGACCACCGGTCGCGATAGCCCTTCAAGACTGAGACGATCTCGTCTCGGCCGATGCGCTCGTGGATCTCGACGAACACCAGGCTGAGCGCCACCGGCTCGCCGTTCTTGGTCTCCGGGACGAGGATGAAGGTGCGCCCATCCCGCCGTCCCCTGGCGACGGTGACTTCGCGCTCGTCGACGGCGCGGTGCTTCGTGCCCCTCAGCGTGGCGTCCTTGTCGGTCCTCGAGGGGATCTTCAACGAGATCCCGCCTCGATCGACGATCGCGAGACGGGCCGAGCCGTCGTCGAGAGAACCTTCTATCCCGTACCGCGTCCAGCCGACCACCGCTGCTACCGCCGGGTCGAGGGCGGCCAGAGTCTTGAGAGCCCGGTAGCCGACGCCCTCGCGTGAAGCGCCGGTGCCCAACACCGCGCTGACGAGCGGGACGGTGAAGAGCGCCTCTTCCGACCGTGACGTACCGACCGTCACAGTCTTGGCCTGGTGGCGGATGGCGTCGATAGGCCGCCGCAGTTGTGCGATCGCCTCGCTGAGGACCTCGGCCAAATCGGTCAGTACGGCGCCCGGCGACCCGAGCCGGCCCTGCTCCAATTCGTAGGTGTCGAGAGGAACGATGCCGAGGGCGTAACGCAGCAGCGACGACAAGCGCACGGCCAGCCCCGCTTCGAGATTCCCGTCGTATTCACCAGCTCTCAGACGGCGGAAGAACACTCCAGCCAGGGGGGCGAGCGCTGTCGCCGCGGGCTCCAGAGACTCCGGTGGATCCCCTGCGGAGAGGGCTTCATCGATTACCGATCTCACCCCGCGGAGCTCCCGAGCCTGAGCGTCGATCGCCAGAACAGCCTCATAACCCCACTGGTGTCCCGCCAGCGCCGAGAGAACGAAGGCCAGGTCCGGATGCACCTTCGGCACCTCCAGGACCGCCGACGCAAATTGCTTGAACCTCTCGGCCTCGACTCCTTCGGTCGCAATGACAATCGGCGTGGCCTTGTGCGCGCTGAAAATGGCCACCTCCTTGGCGGCATCATCGGCGTTCGGGCCCTCAAGACCGGCTGCGCACAGCACGATCAATGGCTCGCACGACAGGTCGATGTGCTTCTTGTCCTCCGTGGCGTCGCACGAGACCGACCGGTAGGCCAGCTCGGAGAGCTTGATGCGCACCTCTTCGGCCGCGATCCGATTGTCGTCGTTGCCGACGACGCCCCAGAATCGCTTCGGGAGTGACAACCGCGCCGCCGCCGCGGCTGCTTCACGGCGGGAGAGCACGGTTTCCATGGCGGCGGGAAGGGCTTCGAGCCCAGTCAGAAGTTCGTCGGCATCGGCGGCCTTTACCGAACCGAGTTCGGTGCCGATGGCCAACGCCAACAGGTGTCCGGCCGCAACCTGCATGTAGAACGCTTTAGTGGAGGGAACCGCCATCTCGATGTCCCGACCGTCGGAGGTGTACAGCACGGCGTCGGACTTGGACACCAGGTCGCTACCTCGACGATTGACGATCGACAACACGACCGCGCCGCGGCTGCGCACGAGATCGACAGCCCGGTTCGTATCGGCGGTCGTTCCCGATTGGGACACCGCCACCACCAGCGTGGACGACATGTCGTCGGACATGCCGAAACCCGACAACTCGGTGGCCGCCACTGCAGCCACCTCCAAGCCGGGTGCCCAGCGCCTCAGCGCCGAAGCCAGGGCCCGTCCCGCCATGGCGGCCGTCCCCTGCCCCACGACTATCACCCGGTCAATGCGGCCATCGCGTAGCTGAGCGCGCAACGGTTCAGGGAACGCGGTCTCTGAGAGCTCGACCCTGCGCTTGCCGTTGTCGCCGGGGACCACCCGGCCCCGGAGCGTCTTGCGCATCGATTCGGGCGACTCCGTCATCTCTTTCAGAAGAAAGTGCGCGAACCCGCGGCGGTCTATGTCGCGGGTGGTCATGTCAGCGACGCGGACATCGGACTCAACCCACGGCAAGCGAGCGCCGTCGTAGGAGAACCGCTCCAAGCCCGACAGCTCGCCCGCCGAGTCCCGATCGAGGATGACCACTTGCCCGGGAACGCCGGAGGGCCCGGGTTGCTCGCCATCCATTCGCAGGTAACGCGAAGTCTGCTCGACGATTCCGTAGGGCTCACTCGCCACCAGCCATGCGTCCTCCGCCAGGCCGACGTACAGCGCTTGGCCACTGCCGCGCAGCGCCAGAAGCAGTTCGTCGGGACTGTCCGCACTAGTCGCAGCGATGGCGACGGAGCCCTCGAATCTCGAAACCGTCTCCCGGAACGCCGTTGGGCCATCGGCTCCGGCGGCAAGTACTCGAGCAACGAGAGTGGGGATCACCTTGGCGTCAGTGCCGATCTCGGACGGAAAATCGAGATCCTCGATGCCGACCAGCTCCTCGTGGTTGTCCACGTCTCCGTTCAGTGCTGCCACGACATAGGGCAGTCCATGGGTGTCGACTTCGGCCGACTCCACTGGGTGCGCATTCGGCTCCGAGATGATTCCGACGCTCGCCCACCGGGTGTGGCCCAAGACGGTGGTCTTGGCGTCCTCGGAGCGAAGCGCTTGGCGCAGCACATGGTCGGCCGTAACCGATGATCGGATTTGGGCGATGTTGTCGCCGAGTTCGCCTACCTCGGCGGCGGCCTTGTACACAAAGGCGATCCAACTGCGGTCGGGAGCGACGCGCGCCGCGCCCGAAGTGAACAGCGGGTCCGCCTCCCGAGACGACAGCTCCGCAGCCACCTCAGGGTCGTCGAGGTCGAGTCCGTGGTCGGTCACGAGCACGTGCACACCTGCCGAGTCGCGGCCCCGGACCTCCAGCCGATCGATGCCAGCCAGGACGATCTCGATCGCCCGGTAGGCGCGCAGGGCAGCCGGGGCGTCGTTGGAGTCGCCGGCGAGGAGGGCGACGTGGCGCGCTTCGCGTATCCGGTCGTGCTCGAGAGCCCAGAGGTGATCGCGGATCTGGGTCATTGCCTGGTTACGGGCCTCGAGATCGTCGCCGGTCTGGTCGACTTTCTCCAATCCGGCGGTCAGGGCCGCGACGGTGGCAGAGACCGTCTCCGACAGTGACGGGTCGGTCACGAGTGCGCGCATCCCGGGTTCGCCCCCGAGTAGAGCGTCGGCCTCCTTCAACCGGGCGGCTCCCCCGCCGAGATCGCCCTTCGCGAGCAACTCGGTGGTCTCGGTCAGGAGGGCTTCGACGTCAGCGGCGCGCGGAACGGGCCTTTCCGAGGCCCGCGCCAGAACGGCGACTATTCCGCACATCGGGAGAAGGCTACGAGCCGAGCTCGGCCGACACCACCGAGGCCAAGCGCTCTACGGCCGCGTCAGCGGTTGATGCCTCGCGAGCCTCCACCATCACCCTCACGAGCGGCTCGGTGCCACTAGCCCGCAGCAGGACCCGCCCAGACTCCCCAAGCTCGGCCTCGACCGAGCGGACCTCGTCCCACACCCGCGTCGCGGTGTCGAGCCGGCGCTGATTGCCGTTGCCCACGCTGACCGAGCGCAGCACTTGCGGCAGCCGCGTCATGGCGGCTCGAGCCAGATCCGCGAGCGGTTCGCCGGCGTCGGCAACCAGGCCGAGGAGGAGGATGGACGTCAACAGCCCGTCGCCCGTCGTGGCCAGGTCGCCGAACAGGATGTGGCCGGACTGCTCGCCGCCTAGTTGGAACCCGCCCGCCTCCATCGCCTCCGACACAGAGCGGTCGCCGACTGGCGTCTGCACGACCGAGATCCCGGCCTTGTCCATGGCGAGGTGGAAGCCGAGGTTCGTCATGACAGTCACGACGACCGTGTCCTTGGCCAGCGCACCCCGCTGGTGACGGTCCACGGCGAAGAGGGCCAGCATGTGATCGCCGTCGACGAGGTTTCCCTCTTCGTCGACAGCCAGAACCCGGTCGGCGTCTCCATCGAAGGCAAGGCCCACCGCGGCCCCCTCCTCTAGCACCGCTTCCTGCAATGCCTCGGGGTGAGTGGATCCGCAGGCCGCGTTGATGTTGGTGCCGTCCGGACGGTCGCACAGAGCGCTCACATCCGCGCCCAGGTCCCGCAGCACGCGTGGGGCCAGCTCGGATGCCGCCCCGTTGGCGCAGTCGAGCACAACTCGGATACCACCCAGCTTCGGCTCTCCAAGCACGGCGGTGAGGTGGTTCACATAGGCCTCGGAGATGTCGGGGCGCGCCGTCAGCCGACCGACTTCGTCCCCGGCCCGGCCGTCGGAGTCCGACGCCGGCACCAGGAGGAGGCGTTGCAGCTCCTCTTCGACGCGGCCCTCGTCGTCGAGGGTCAACTTTCGCCCGCCCAGGCCGAAAAGCTTCACGCCGTTGTCTTCGGCCGGGTTGTGTGACGCCGAGATCACGGCCGCAGCCATGTCGCCGTGCTTGCCGAGGAAGGCGATGCCCGGAGTCGGTAGTACCCCGACATCGATCGCGCTGGCACCTTCGGCCGCCAGACCTGCGCTGAACGCGGCCTGGATGAGGCCCCCGGACAAACGGGTGTCGCGCCCTACGACATAGGGCTGGGCACCTAGCGCCCGCGCAGTGGCGCGACCGAGAGCGAGAGCCACCTCCGCCGTCAACTCCCTACCGACCGCCCCTCGCAGCCCGTCGGTGCCGAAACGGGTTTTCATCGTGCCCCCCGGCATGCCCGCAACGGGGCGCCGGTCACCGCTTGGAGTACTGAGGTGCCTTGCGGGCCTTCTTCAGGCCGTACTTCTTGGATTCCTTCTCGCGGGCGTCGCGGGTGAGAAAGCCGTGCTTCTTCAGCTCGCCGCGAAGCTCGGGATCGAGTTCCAGCAGTGCTCTGGCAATGCCCAGGCGCAGAGCGCCGGCCTGTCCCGAGGAGCCGCCTCCGTCGATGGTGGCGTCGACGTCGTAGCGGTCGAGCGTGGAGGTCACGCGTAGCGCCTCGATGGCGTGCATGGACTGAGTCGCCGAGGCGAAGTACTCCTCCAACGGGCGCTGGTTGACGAGGACGGTGCCGTCGCCCGGCGTTTCGGACGGGCGCAACCGGACCCGGGCTACGGCTTGCTTTCGGCGTCCGGTGGACTGACAGAGGGGTGCGGGCATCTGGCTCCTGTAGCTGGGTCTGGCTGGTTAGGCGAGTTCGGCGGCGTGGCGGCCACGCCGGAACTTGGCGTGGGCGATCTCGTAGGGCTGAGGCTGCTGAGCATCGTGCGGGTGCTCCGGGCCGGCGTAGACCTTGAGCTTCGCGCCCATCTGGCGGCCCAGGGTGCCCTTGGGCAGCATGCCTCGTACGGCTCGGCGGATGACCTCTTCGGGCCGCTTGGCCAGCAGGTCGGCCGTGCGGTCGACCTTGATCCCGCCGGGGAAACCCGAGTGGCGATAGGCAATCTTGGTCTCGGCCTTGTCCGAGGTCAGGGCGATCTTCGATGCGTTCACTACGACGACGTGGTCGCCCATGTCCATGTGGCGGGCGAAGGTGGGCTTGTGCTTGCCCCGGAGCAGGCGGGCCACTTCTGTGGCCAGACGCCCGAGGACCAGGCCGTCGGCGTCCACAACGTGCCACGCACGAGTGACGTCAGCAGGTTTTGGAGACCAGGTAGGCACTGTGTTCTCTGCTCTTCGCCAGGCGGCTCATCGCTGCCGCCGGGGGGCCCCACCCCCGGCGATCATGGGCAGGCTTCGTCCCCCGTTGGGGACGTGGACAGCACGTAGAGACTAGTCGACCCCCAGGAGCCGTAAGTTCGGGCCTGTGATCAGCCTCGCGGACATCGAGGACGCCCGGACACGGGTGGCGGGGGTCGTGCGTTCGACTCCCGTCGACCGGTCAGATTCTCTCTCGAAGCTCTGCGGGCGCCCCGTCACCATCAAGCCGGAGCATCTGCAGCGAACCGGGTCCTTCAAGATCCGCGGCGCCTACAACCTCATCTCCAGGCTGACCGAGACCGAGGAAGTAGTGGCCGCTTCGGCCGGTAACCACGCCCAGGGCGTGGCCCTGGCGGCGCAGCTCACGGGCCACCGGTCGACCATCTTCATGCCTGCCAACGCCCCGCTGCCCAAGCTGGCCGCCACCAGGGGCTACGGCGCCGTGGTCATCCAGGACGGAGAAGCGGTCGACGACTGCATGGCGGCGGCAATGCGCTATGCCGAGAAGACCGGCGCCGTCTACGTGCCGCCGTTCGACGATCCGTTGGTAATCGCCGGTCAAGGGACCGTGGGGCTGGAGTTGGCCGAGGAGTGCGCCGACGCCGAGGTGGTGGTCGTTCCGATCGGCGGAGGTGGCCTCGCCGCAGGGGTAGCCACCGCTCTGGCTCATACTCGGCGCTCCATCCGAGTCATCGGAGTGGAGCCGGAGGGCGCGGCGTGTATGGCCGCCTCCTTGCACGCAGGCCAAGTCGTCGGGCTCGCCGAACTCACGACCATGGCCGACGGTGTGGCCGTCCGATCGGTTTCCGATCTGACGCTCGAACACGTGAAGGCCTACGTCGACGAGGTCGTCACCGTGAGCGAGGAGGAGATCAGCCGGGCGGTGCTGCTGATGGTCGAGCGCTGCAAGGCGGTAGTGGAGCCTGCCGGAGCCGTCGCGGTGGCCGCGCTGCTCGGAGGCAAGGTCGCCGGGACAGGCGAGGCCGTCGCCGTGGTCTCCGGCGGCAACGTCGATCCGCTGCTGCTCATCCGCCTGATCGAGCACGGCCTCTCGGCCGCGGGCCGCTACCTGAACCTGCGCATCGTCGTGGACGACCGGCCCGGAGCACTGGCCGCTCTCACCGCGGAGGTGGCCGAGCTCGGCCTCAACGTCGTGCAGGTCGAGCACCACCGCGCCGGCACCCGCCTGGGATTGGACGAGGTGGAGGTCTTCTTGACGCTCGAGACGAGGGATCCCGACCACCGCGAGGAGGTCGTAACCCTCTTGGCTTCCAAGGGCTACCGGGTAACCCTCACGGGCTAAACGGCCGCGGGCGCGAGCGGACGCGAGGGAACCACCACCGGGGCCAGCTGGCGGGCGTGCTCCTCGAGACAAGCGGCCATGGCGTGACAGGCAACCGCCTGCTCCTCGCGGCTGGGTTCGGCAGTGGTGACGTGGCGCTGCAGGAAGAACCCGGGGGCCAGCAGTGCCCGGGCCCAAAGGGCTCTTGGCTTGCGGGCTGCCAGGGTCAGGGCCTCCGCCACAAAGGCGAGCGCTGCCGCTCCGCCGATGAGCTGCGCCGCGCTCGAGGTGCCCGATAGCGCGATGCCGACGACGGCAAGTGGCACGAGCAGATTCGTGCCGCATCGCGGGTGCAGGCGGGTCATGGACATAGCGGCGTCGACGTCATTGGCGTCGGCGCCGGCCTCGAACGACGCCGCCGCCTTGTGCTCGGCCCCGTGGTAGCGCCACAGCGACGCCGGAGCCGCCCGGCGCACGATCGCCAGCGCAAATCCACCGGCCGCGATCGACAGGGCCGCCGCGGCTGCGGGGGCGAGATCATTGGCGGCCGGGCCGAGTCCGAAGAGAAGTCCGAGCGCCACGATTTCAGTCACCGCCAGGACGACGAGAAACCGCCGGTTTCCACCGTGGGCCCGGCCTCGGAAGAAACCTCGACCTACGCCGAGGCGCAGGCCACCGGCCAGGCCCGCCAGAACTCGTAGACCCGGCACCTTGCCCACCGGTGTGCGGGCCATCGGGCCGGTCTCCACCGTGCCGTCGGCCCGGGCGATTGCCCACGCCAATTTGGTACGCATGAGCACGCCGTCCGCCAGCGCCTGCCCCCCCGGACGTATTGCTTTCCCGGCTGGGCACCCCAACCCAGCCTCCTCCGGAGCGTGGGGCCCCACCCCCACGCCCGGCCGTGCAGTATCCGCCGTTGTGCTCCCCCGCATGTCCGCCCCCGGTCAATCGATGTCCGCCCATCGTGCCACGCCCGGCTGGGCGCTTACCGGCGGCAGTGGCCTAAATCACATAGCCCGAAAGCGCCGGATGCCTACCTGCGACTTTTGATGGCCCGCCAGATCAGCAGGGCGATCACCGCCCCGATCACCGACCCGATAAGGCCCGAGGTCTGAATGGCACCCCTGTCGAAATCGCTTCCGAACAGGAGCCATCCAAGGAACCCGCCGACGAAGCTCCCCACGATCCCGAGAAGCACCGTCTCCCAGAAGCTCATGGGATCCCGCCCGGGCACGATCAGCCGGGCGAGGA
>JAHWKP010000180.1 GCA_019347775.1 Actinomycetota bacterium
AGTTGTTCAGCCGCCACAGCGGCATCCCCGCCTCGACGGTGACATCGACCTCCCCCTCACTAACCCGCTCCACCCGCAAAACCCGCCGATGCGAATCCAACGAGATCAAAGTCCCGTCAGTTACGGCGAGATCAGTAAAAGAATGCCCCGCCCCCACCACGCGCACCTTCTCGCCAAGACCAGCAGCGCGACCAACAACCTCGACGATCTCCCCCACCGAAGAAGGCCGAGCAACCACCCGCGGCGAACTGCGCTGGTTCCCCGCCCAGTTCCTCCAGCGCGAGGCAGTGGTGCGCCCTCGCCGCATCAGCGGCGGGGCCCCGGGGTCTCCCGGAGGCGACGTCGCTGGCGGTGAGGGTCCGGAGCTCGCCGAAGGCGAGCGCAGGACGGTCGCCGGAGGGTCGGCCCCGGCTACGACCCCGCGCCGGCCCCCGGACCCGCTGCCCCTGGGTAGGGTGGCGGTGATGAGCGAGACCTACAAACTTCCTGACCTGTCCTACGACTACGGCGCGCTGGAGCCCCATGTGACCGGCAAGATCATGGAGCTCCATCACGACAAGCACCACGCCGCTTATGTGACGGGCGCCAACACCGCCTTGGAGAAGCTGGCCGAGGCCCGCGACAAGAACGACTTCGGCACGATCGGCAAGCTCGAGAAGGACTTTGCCTTCCACCTCTCGGGCCACGTCCTGCACTCCATCTTCTGGACGAACCTCGGCCCCGACGGTGGCGGCGAGCCATCCGGTCCGCTGCTCGACCAGATCGGTACCGACTTCGGCAGCTACGACAAGTTCCGCGCTCAGCTCAACCAGGCCGCGTCGACCATCCAGGGATCCGGTTGGGCGCTCGCGTCGTGGGAGCCGGCCAGCTCGCGCATCGTCGTGCAGCAGGTCTACGACCACCAGGGCAACCACGGGCAGGGCACACTGCCGCTGCTCGCCATCGACGCCTGGGAGCACGCGTACTCCCTGCAGTATCAGAACAACAAGGCCTCTTTCTTCGACGCTCTCTGGGCGGTCGCGTGCTGCGCCGGCGTCGCCCGCCGCCTCGACTCCGCCAAGGGCGCTTCGATCCCGGTCAAGTAGCGCGTTCTAAGCCGCCATCGGCTCCGGGAGGGGCCGATGGTGGACCACGCTCAGGTGCTTCGTGGCGCGGGTGAGACAGACGTAGAGCAACCGCAGTCCCTGAGACGTGAACGGGGCCGGGATCTCGGCCGCGATGGCGGCCGGTTCCACCACGATGACTGAATCGAACTCCAGGCCTTTAGCCTCACGCGCCGCCACGAGGGTGACCCGATGGTCGAGCCCGTCCTTGGCGGCGTCGCCGAGGTCGACGCCGGCTCTGGCACTCAGCACCTCGCGCAAAGAACGCAAGAGCGAGTCAGGCGCGATGACGGCGACGCTGCGATGCCGACCCGCGAGGTCGGCGGCCTCCGTCGCGACCCACCTAGGCAGCGCCGCGACGTCTCGCACGGGAATGATCCGCGGGTCGGTGTCACCGGGTCGCACCGCTTCCACGGGCGTGAGGTGGGGCGCGGCAACTGCGAGCAGCCGCGACGCCAACTCGATTATCTGGCTCGGAGCGCGGTAGCCGATAGCCAACTCGCTTCGGTGAACCCCAGCGTGCGTCGGCAGGTGGGCCAGCACTTCATCCCACGAGTCGGGCGCCCAGACACTTGTGCCCTGGGCGATGTCACCCAGGATCGTCATCGACCCCGACGGGCAGCGCCGGTCGAGCATCCGCAGGGCCATGGGCGAGAGGTCCTGGCATTCGTCGACGACGATGTGGCCCCACGCCGGGGGACGCCCTTCCAACCGGTAGCGGGCCTCGTCGACCAGGGGTATGTCGGCCTCGGTCCACGCGTCGAGGTCGTTCCGCAGCACGAGGCCGATCTCGTCATCGCCCAGCAGCCCCGACGCGGCGGACTTCAGCGCCCGCTCGTCGGTTAGTACCTCGGCAAGGACGCGGTCGACGTCCAGGGTCGGCCACAGTCGGTCTAGTGCGCTCTGGAATTCGCGTTGGGCGCGCACCTGCTGGGCCACCACTCGCGCGTCAGGCTGGACGCTGAGCGCCCCGAGTTTTTCGCGGTAGAGGCGGTCGGCTTCTCGCAGAATCCGGTCGCGCAGCGCCGGCCGGCCAGGGTTGTACGGCATGGTGCCCGACGCCAGGCGCCGGGCCTCGGCGTTCATCCAGTCGGCGCGAAGGGTGACCCGTCGCCGGTCTTCGAAGACCAACTCGAGGTCGTCTCGTACCGGCTGGCGGTGGGCGGCGACAGCCCGACCTAAGACCTCGGCCATCCGGGCGTCACCTTTCACGTGTGCAACCGGGGCGGGATCGATCGCCCGGAGTCGTACGCCGCGGACGAGGTCGCGAATGGTCAGCTGGCCGACAGCGGTGACGTCGAGCGAGGGCAGTACCTGCGATATGTAGCGAAGGAAGGTGCGGTTGGGTCCGACGACGAGCACCCCGGCCCGTTCCAGCACCGGATCGTCGTAGAGCAGGAAGGCGGCGCGGTGAAGGCCGACAGCGGTCTTGCCGGTGCCGGGCCCGCCCTGCACCAGTGTGATCCCGGCGACCGGACGCCGGATGATTTCGTCCTGCTCGGCCTGGATCGTGGCCACGATGTCGCGCATCGTCCCGGTGCGCTCCCGGTCCAGTTCCCGGAGCAAGGCGTCGCGCCCGCGGATCTCGGTGCCGGTCCCGGCCGCCTGCTCCGACTCAGCCGTAAAGATCTCGTCGGAGAAATCGAGCAGATGGCGGCCCTCCACTGTGAACTGCCGTCGGCGATCGAGTCCCATGGGCTTGGCGTGGCTGGCCCGGTAGAAGGGCACAGCCACTGGGGCACGCCACTCGATCACGACGGGTTCGCCTGCCGAGTCCTCGACGTGGCGGCGGCCGACGTACCACTTGTCGCCCCCGGCCTCATCGATGCGGCCGAAGCACAGCGCGCTGCCGTCGCCGGCCAGAGCCGCCAGCCGTCGTTCGCGCTCGTATTCGACGATGTCGCGGTGCGTGGCCGGCGCATTGGCTGTCGTTCGGACTTCTTTGGCCCGGCGACGCATCCGCGACATGCAGTCGTAGGCGTAGTCGATGTAGCTCTGCTCGGACTCTAGCTCTGGATCCGCTCCTTCTTGGCGGGGCGCGGCTTCCTCCAAAGGTCTCCTTCCGACAAGGCAGAGGGGATGGGGTCCCCGCCGCACAGCGATGAGCGCTTGCGCGAAGAGCCAAGGGCAGAGCGCCGGCGGGGGAGGGAAAGTTAGCCGACCGGGGCCGGCTCTGCTCGGGAAAGTGGGACCTCAACCTCCACGGCCTC
>JAHWKP010000181.1 GCA_019347775.1 Actinomycetota bacterium
TGAAGGGGTTCGGATCGAAGTCCGCCGCCGCCGTGCTGCGCCGCTACGGCCGCATCGAGGACGTTCCCGACACGGGTTGGGACGGCATGACCGCCCGGAGCCTGCCGACTCTGGCAGCCCGCCTGGCCGCCGAGCGCGACCACGCCCTGCTGTTCAAGGACCTGGCGACGCTGCGGGTCGACCGCTCACTGCTGGGCTCGATCGATGAGCTGGCGTGGAAGGGCCCGACGCCCGAGTTCGCCGCGGTGTGCGAGGCACTCGGCGCCGAAGGCCTCGCCGAACGGGCCGAGTCCCTCAGCCGCAGCCTCGCGTCCTAGGAACCCGGAGGGTTGGGGCCGCCGCGGTCGAGGCCGCCGGTCGCGAACACCAGGCGGCCTCCGTCTCGGGAGTACCGGGGGCCCGAGGACTGGATGGTGTCGGGCTCGTCGTCGAGGACCCGCTGGCGAAAGGTCGCGCGGTCGGGGTCGGCCAGCTCGAGGTGAGCCACCCGGTCGGCGCCTTCACGAACCGGTCCGGCGGTGAAGATGGCGAGGCGGTTCCCGCCTGGAGACCAGTCCGGCGACTGGGCCTCGTCGGCGGCAACGTGGTTGTTGGTGCCGTCGAAGCCGACCACCCGCACACGGCTCACGCCGCCGGTGCCCGAGCGGAAGGCGAGGCGAGTGCCATCAGGTGCCCAGGTGATGTCGTTCCATTCCAGGACCCGACCCTCGGTGTCGGCGGCGGCTTTGGGCTGAGAGCCGTCGGCGTTGGCCGTCCACACCTGGTCGGCGGCGTACCAGGCGATCCGTCCCCCGTTCGGAGAGAAGGTGACGGCGCGGTAGGCCCGGTCGCTGTCGACGAGCATGCGGGTACCTCCCCCGTCGGCCGCCATGGTCCACACGTCTCCACCCGAGAGGAAGGCGATCTGTCCCGTGGAGGACCAGGCCACTCCGGAGACGTCGCCCCGCGTGGTGAGGCGGCGCAATCCGGAACCGTCGACGGAGACCGAGTGAAGGTCGTAACTGTTGCCGTTGCCGAGAGCGAAGGCGACCCGAGCGCCGTCCGGCGAGAAGACCGGAGCCGAGCCGACCTGGCCGTTGGCCAAGGTGATGCGACTGCTGCCGTCGCTGGCGGCGATCATGTAGCGCGGCGTCGAGGTCGGCACGCCGAAGGCGATGTTCGACCCGTCGGGCGACCAGGTCGGGAACCCAGTGCCGCCTGGAACGACGCGGTAGAGGCCCGTTCCGTCTGGGCTGATCGTGTAGATGCCGGGATCGGAGGCCGAGCTGGTGGAACCTACGCCCGACGATGGCGGGGCGCTCGGCCCCGCCTGAGTCGTGGTCGTGGTGGCCGGCTGCGCGGGTGCGCTCGGGCCGGCTGTCGTGCGCGTGGTACCTGTCGGGCTCGGCGTGGTGCCCGGGCCCGAAGCGATGGTCGTGCCTGTGCCCGGCGTTATGCCCGTCTCCGGTATCGAGGTGTCGGTGGGCGCGGGCGGATCGAAGTCCTCGCCAGGTTCGTAGTCGAACTCGTCGTCGTCTCCGAGGCCGAGGTCGACGTCGGCCGGCTCTCCGAGCGGCAGGTTGGTCTCGCCTTCGTCCACCACGAAGGCGCCAACGACGGCTCCGACGAAGAGGGCGGCGACGAGTGCGGACAGCACCCGCGTCAGAACCGGGCTGGCCATAGGGCCGAAGGGAGTCACAAGGCCGAATTTACTTGCCCTCAGGGTCTCGCCCGGGGCACGCGGGTAACAAATAGTGTTCCTGGCGTGTCCGACCACCCGATGAGCGAACGCCTCGAGGAGCTGGGGAAGCGCAAGGAGCAGGCCCGCCACGCCGGCTCGGACCGCCTCGTCGAGCGTCAGCATGCCGCCGGCAAGATGACGGCGAGGGAGCGCCTCGACTATCTGCTCGACGAGGGGAGCTTCGTAGAGACCGACATGCTCGCCCGACACCGGGCCCAGGGCATGGGGATGGAGCGGGAGCGCCACTACACCGACGGTGTCATCACCGGCTACGGCCAGATCGACGGGCGGCGGGTCTGCGTCTTCAGCCAGGACTTCACGGTGCGGGGTGGGTCCCTGGGCGAGGTCCACGCCGAGAAGATCCACAAGATCATGGATCTGGCCGAATCGACCGGTGTGCCGGTCATCGGGCTGAACGACGGCGGCGGCGCCCGCGTGCAGGAGGGCGTGGCCGCGCTGCACGGCTTCGGCGGCATCTTCCTGCGCAACGTGAAGTCCTCGGGGGTGGTCCCGCAGATCAGCGTGATCATGGGCCCGTGCGCCGGTGGCTCGGTCTACAGCCCCGCCCTCACCGACTTCATCTTCATGGTGCAGGGCACCTCCTACATGTTCATCACCGGCCCTGACGTCGTGCGCACCGTCACCGGCGAGAACGTCACCACCGAGGAACTCGGCGGCGCCATGGCCCATGGCACCCGCTCGGGCGTGGCTGCATTCGTGGAGCCCGATGAGAAGGCGGCCCTCGACGAGGTGCGCTACCTGCTCTCGTTCCTGCCGGCCAACAACATGGAGGAGCCGCCGGTCATCGTCTCGACCGACGACCCCGAGCGCCGCTGCCCGGAGCTCGCCGACCTGATGCCGCCATCAGCTCGGGCGCCCTACGACATGCGCAAGGTCGTCACCGCCATCTCTGACGAAGGTGACTTCATGGAGTACGCGGCTCTCTGGGCGCAGAACCTGATTTGCGGGTTCGCCCGCATCGACGGACATGTCGTCGGGATCGTCGGCAACCAGCCGCAGTACCTGGCCGGCGTTCTCGACATCGAGTCATCGGAGAAGGGCGCCCGGTTCGTTCGGACCTGCGACGCCTTCAACATCCCGATCGTGACGCTGGTCGACGTCCCGGGCTTCATGCCCGGCACCGACCAGGAGTACGGCGGCATCATCCGCCACGGCGCCAAGTTGCTCTACGCCTACTGCGAGTCTTCGGTGCCGCGTATCCAGCTGATCACCCGCAAGGCCTACGGCGGCGCCTACGACGTGATGGCGTCCAAGCACATGCTCGCCGACTTCAACTTCGCGTGGCCCACCGCGGAGGTGGCGGTGATGGGCCCGGAGGGCGCGGTGAACATCATCTACCGGCGGGACATCTCCACCTCGCCCACGCCCGACGAGCGCCGCGCGAAGCTCATGGCCGACTACAAGGCCCGCTTCGCCAACCCGTACACGGCGGCCGAGCGGGGCTACATCGACGAGATCTTCCTGCCGCACGAGACGCGCCCGAAGGTCATCCGCGCGCTGGAGACCCTGCAGACGAAGCGAATTGCCGGCCCCAAGCGCAAGCACGGCA
>JAHWKP010000182.1 GCA_019347775.1 Actinomycetota bacterium
TGCGGTCGTAGATCTCCGAGATCTTCTTCAGGGTCCGTGAGGTGTTCTCGGCGGTGATCAGAATGCCGTCGTCGTAGAGCGTGGCAACCAGCGGCCGGCCTCTGGCGATGTTCTTGCGGGCGTAGTCGGCCTTGTCCCGCATGAGCTGCTCGGGCGCCACATAGAACGGCATGCTCATGGTCGGTGACCCTCGGCTGACTTGCGCTCGATGATGGCCCGAAAGCGGTCGGCGACCTCGTCCTCTTCGACGAGGCGATAACCGTCGGCCGTGATCACCGAGACCATCGGGTAGATGCCGCGCACGACGTCGGGACCGCCCGTCGCAGTGTCCTCATCGGCCGCCTCGTACAGGCTCTGCACGGCGAGCTCCACGGCGTCGTCGCGGCCCATCCCCTCGCGCCATCCCAGCTTGATCGTGGTGCGGGCGTCGCGGCCGCCCGATCCGGACGTATCGAAGTCGGTTTCCTCGGTGCGGCTGCCCGTTATGTCGTAAGTGAAGATCCGTCCGACATTCCGGCGGGTGTCGTAGCCGGCGAAGATCGGCACAACCCAGAGGTTGAACTGCATCCCAGCGCCCATATTCGAGCGGACCATCTGCGCCAGCGAGTTGGCCTTACCTTCCAGCGAGAGCGAGTGACCCTGGATCTTCTCGTAATAGTCGACCTGGGTCTGGAAGAGCCTCACCATCTCCTGCGCCGGACCTGCGGCTCCGGCGATGGACACCGCCGAGAACTTGTCCACCTGGAAGACCTTGTCCTGCTTGCGGTTGGCAATCGTGTTCTGCATGGTGACGCGACGGTCGCCCGCCATCACAACGCCGTCGACGTAGCGCAGGGCCACCACGGTCGTGCCATGGGGCGTCTCCTGCGTGCTCGCGCCGTGGCCAGCCCATTGGGGCAGCGGGTCCAGGCCCACTTTGCGCAGGAGATTGACGAAATCGGGCCCGGGGCTCTCCCCCGCGGGAAACATGGGAATGGTCATATGGCGAGCTACTGGCCGCCCTTTTGGATGTAGCTCTTCACGAAGTCCTCGGCGTGCTCCTCGAGAACCTCGTCGATCTCGTCGAGCAGGTCGTCGAGACGGTCCTTGAGCTCTTCGCCCTGGTCGCCGCCGGCGGGCACGGCCTCTTCGACCTCTTCCGCCTCGCGGGTCCTGGTAGTGGTCTGCTTCTTCTTTTGTTCTCTCTCGGCTGCCATGTCTCTTCCTGCCTCCTGCAGTGTGCCCGCGAACGGTCTCCTTGGGCCTTCCCGGCTGCCCTAACTGCCTAACACAGGGAGGACCGGTGACGGCCGCACTTGCGTAGCTGGGGCCTAGCTAGGTGCCCAGCTTCTCGAGCAGCTCCGCGGGGGTTTCGCACTGGTCCATCAGGGCTTTCAGGCCGGCTTCGGTGCCCTTGAGCGGCTCCATCATCCCCACTCGCTTGAGTGACTCCGACCCGAGGTCGAACACGATCGAGTCCCAGTTCGCCGCCGTGATGCTCGACGACCACCGTTTCAGGCACTCGCCTCTGAACCAGGCCCGGGTCGTCGTCGGAGCGTCGTGCACGGCCCGGGACACGTCGTCGGGGTCGACCAGGCGCTCCATGCCCACCTTGGCGAATAGCGAGCGTTCAGGGCGAAGGTCGTGATATTGCAGGTCCAGGGCGTCGAGCTTGGTGTCGTCCCACTCGAGCCCATGGCGCTCGCGGTAGCCGTCGATCAGCCGGTGTTTGGCGACCCAGTCGAGTTGTTTGCTGAGAGAACCAGGGTCGGTTTCGAGCGCTCCGAGCACGGCCTCCCACCGGCGAAGGACTTCGGCTCCGACCGACTCGACGACCGACTCGAGACCGCGGTCCTCGGCGTACTTGCGGGCGAGGTCGAGCAGCTCCCACTGGATCTCGAGCGCCGTCATCCGGCGCCCGTCTGCCATCTCCACTGTCTCCTTGAGTGAGATGTCGTAGGAGATATGGCGCAGGGCGCCGACCGGTGCAGCGATCGTCAAGTCATTCGGGCCCCACCAGTCGTCTTCGATCATCGCTAGCACTACCGAGGTGACCCCGATTTTCAGGAAGTTCGAGATCTCCGAAAGGTTGGCGTCGCCGACGATCACGTGCAGGCGACGGTATTTCTGGGCGTCACCATGCGGTTCGTCGCGGGTGTTGACGATGGGTCGCTTGAGCGTCGTCTCGAGGCCGACCTCCTCTTCGAAGAAGTCGGCCCGCTGTGTCAGCTGAAAGTCGACCTTCTTGTCGCCTGTCGAGGTCTCCGCGCCGACCTTGCCGGCCCCGGTGTAGATCTGCCTCGTGACGAAGTGGGGCATGATCCGCGACACGATCCGCCCGAACGGCACGGCGCGATCCATGAGGTAGTTCTCGTGGCACCCGTAGGAGTTGCCTTTGCCGTCCGAGTTGTTCTTGTGCACCAGTATTTCCTGGCCGGGCGGCAGCATGCTCTTCGCCGCGATCATCGACTGAATGAGGATCTCTTCGCCGGCCCGGTCCCAGCGGACCAATTCCAAGGCGTCACGGCACTCGGGGGTCGACAGCTCGGGGTGAGCGTGGTCGACGTAGAAGCGAGCGCCGTTGGTGAGGACCGTGTTGACCAGGTGCGTCTCGATCTCGGGGGGCATGGCGCCCTCGCGAGCGAATCCGCGCGCGTCGTTGCCTGGTGACTCGTCCTCGAAGTCCCAGTCGACCTTCTCCGCCTCGGCTTCGGCCTCGAGGTGCTGCACGTAGGCGTTGATCAGCATCGAAGAAGCGGCGATCGGGTTGGATTCGATGCCGCGGTGGAGTATCCCGTACTCCGTTTCCATGCCGCACACCTTCGGAATCGCCACAAAGCGATGCTATTGGCTCTTCGCCTGACGGCTCATCGCGGTGGGGCGGGGGACCCCCAACCCCCGCCGCGCGGGTGCGAGCGTGGGGATAGGAACACACACGCCCGGCTTTGGGTGCTCCTAGGTTTGCGCGGTGACGACTTTGGCTGGGGCGGGGCACGCGGAGGTCAAGCGATATCTCGCCCTGCGCAGCGGGCGCGGGTCGGGCCAGGGCCGGGTGGCTCTCGACGGCCTCTGGTCGGTGAGACGGGCGGTCGAGGTCGGTGTCACGCTCGAGGTCGCCTTCCGATGTCCCGAGCTGTCGCGGGGTTCCGAGGGCGCTGAGCTGATCGCCTCCTTGGAAGCCGGCGGCATCCGTTGCTACGAGATCGCCCCGCGGCTGGCTGAGCGTATGGCCGACCGCGATGGGCCAGATGGGATAT
>JAHWKP010000183.1 GCA_019347775.1 Actinomycetota bacterium
CCCTCTTCGACGTTTCGGGCCGCGCCGAGGAACTTCTTGGGCGGATAGAGCGCTCCGGTGTCGATACCGCCGGACATGATCCGGCCGGTGGCCGGCGCAGCCAGGTTGTAGGCGCGGGCCAGACGGGTGATGCCGTCGAGGACGATCACCACGTCCTTGCCCAACTCCACCAGGCGCTTGCCCCTCGCGATGGTCAACTCGGAGATGGCGGTGTGCTCGTCCGGCGGGCGGTCGAACGTCGAAGCCACGACCTCGCCCTTGACCGAACGCCGCATGTCGGTGACTTCTTCAGGTCGCTCGTCGACCAACAACACGATGAGGTGAACCTCGGGGTTGTTGGCCTCGATGGAGTGGGCGATCTGCTTGAGGACGGTGGTCTTACCGGCCTTGGACGGCGAGACGATGAGTCCGCGCTGGCCCTTGCCGATCGGCGAGATCATGTCGACGATCCGGCCGGTGATGTTCGACGGGTCGCCCGGGGTCTCGAGCCGCAGCCGAGAATCGGGGAACAGCGGCGTGAGGTCCTCGAAGCGGGGGCGCTTGCGGGCCTCCTCGGGATCCATGGCGTTTACCTGGTCGACCTGGAGCAGCGCCGGGTACTTCTCGCTGGAGGCGGCCGGACGGCTGGTGCCGGCGATGTGGTCGCCCTTGCGCAGGGCGAACCGTCGCACCTGGCTCATCGAGACGTAGACGTCGCTGGAACCCGGGAGATAACCCCTCGTGCGCACGAAGCCGTAGCCCTCGTCACGCAGGTCCAAGAGGCCTTCGACCGGGAGCGGTTCGCCGCTGTAGGCGACCTCCTGGCCGTGACCCTGCAGGTCGCGCTCGGAACGGTCGCCGCCGCCACCGCCGGGTCCGCGATCGCGGTCGCGTCCACGGCGCCGGCGACTTCTGCGGTTGCCCGGGTCGCCGTCGTTGCTCCAGCGGCCCTGGCCTTGTCCCTGTCCCTGTCGGTTGCCGCGGTCGCGGGGGCCGCGGTCTCCGCGATCACCGCGG
The DNA here is from genome assembly GCA_019347775.1 of Actinomycetota bacterium. GTDB lineage: Bacteria > Actinomycetota > Acidimicrobiia > Acidimicrobiales > JAHWKP01 > JAHWKP01. The sequence continues at coordinate 997 of JAHWKP010000183.1, forward strand.
TCGCGCTGCCCACCGTCGCCGTCACCCGAATCGGTCGAGGTATCGGTCGAGGTACTCGTGGAGCTGCTGCCGTTGGACTCGGAGGAATCCGACGATGTCTCCGCGCTGGCCGGCGTGGCCGATTCGGAGCCAGTGTCGGCTTTCTCGGCGTTCTGCTCGGACGCTTCGGTGCTCTCGTCGGTCTTGGTCTTGGCGGCCCGGGTGCGCTTCGGCTTGTCGCCGTTGGCCTTGGGGGCGCCGTTGGCGGCGGAGTCTTCGACTCCCGTGGCCTTGAGAATCTGGCCGATCAGGGAAGCCTTGGTGGTGCGGCTGGCAGGCTCAAGGCCCAGCGATTGTGCAATCGCTTTGAGCTCGTCGCGCTCCTTGCGCTCGAGAAGAGAGCGGGAAGGCTGCTCTGCGCTCATGTGCTTACCTCGCTTTGGCGAAGGCCTTTGGCCCCGCTGCTGTGAGTCCCGCGAAGGGACTATTAGTGAACCGGTTCGCTACAAACCTCATGCTGAAGCGTCAGAGCGAATCCGGGAGGACTGGCGAGGCAACGGTGCTCACGACTGATTGCCGTGGCGGCACCCGCTGCGTTCGTCCGGTCATCAGGATATCACTACCGTGACCAACACATGACAACCGTGCGGGTCGGCCTCCTAGGCTGCGGCAACGTCGGTGGTGCCCTGGTGGAGCTGCTGGAGGGCCATGGCAAGGCCATAGAAGCACGCACGGGCCTGCGCCTCGAGCTGGCGTCGGTGGCCGTGTCCGACAAGGCCAAGCCCCGGCCGGCCGGTCTCGATCCGGCCCTGGTGACGTTCGACCCGCAGTCGCTGGTCGACGATCCTTCCATCGACGTGATCGTCGAATTGATCGGCGGCGTCGACCCGGCTCGCCAGCTGGTGATGGGCGCGTTGGCAAACGGCAAGTCGGTCGTGACCGCCAACAAGGAACTGGTCGCAAACTTCGGATTGGAGTTGCACGCCGCGGCCGCAGGGTCGGGAGCGGAGCTTCTTTACGAAGCGTCGGTGGGAGGCGGAATCCCTTTGGTGCGGCCTTTGCGCGAATCGCTAGCGGGCGAACGCATCACCCGGGTGATGGGAATCGTCAATGGCACCACCAACTACATGCTCACCCGTATGACCGAGGACGGCGCGAGCTACGACGAGGCTCTGGCTGAAGCCCAAGCGCTCGGTTATGCCGAACGTGATCCGACCGCCGACGTCGACGCGTTCGATGCGGCGTCGAAGGGCGCCATCCTGGCCACCATCGCCTTCGGTCAGGCGGTCGTTGCCAGCGACGTGCACCGCGAGGGCATCCGCCACATCACCGCCGACGACATTGCCCGCGCCGGCCGGCTGGGCTTCGTCGTCAAGCTGCTGGTCGTGGCCGAGCGCGATCTCGAGGACCGCATTTCGGTCAGGGCCCATCCCGCGCTGGTCCCCTCGACTCATCCACTGGCGTCGGTGCGCGAGTCGTTCAACGCCGTGTTCATCGAAGGCGACGCTGTCGGAGAGCTCATGCTCTACGGACGGGGGGCCGGTGGACGACCGACCGCGAGCGCGGTGCTCGGGGATCTGGTCGACGCCGCTCATGGACGGGCCGGCGGAAACGCCCGCGCCCCGATGGCGCCGCCACCCCCGGCGCGATTGATTCCCATCGGCGATCTGCTGTCGGCGTATTACTTCAACATCGACGTGAAGGACAGGCCCGGGGTGCTGGCCCAGGTCGCCGGCGTCTTCGGCGAGCACCGGGTCTCGATTCGCTCGATGGAACAGCATGGGATCGGCGACGAGGCCCAGCTGTACTTCCACACCCACGACGTTCTGGAGACCGACATGCGAACCACACTCGAGCGCCTGGGCGAGCTTCCCGCAGTCGACCGGGTGGGGACCTTGCTTCGCGTGGTGGGCGACGCCGACCTGTGAGCGCTCCCACTCCCCGCAAGCGGCGCCGCAAGCCGCCGGCGACCGAGTCGGGACCGCCGCCCGGACCGTGGCAGGGCGTCGTCGAGGAGTACCGCAGCTGGCTCGACATTCCCGAGGACGCCCAGGCAGTGACACTGCTGGAGGGCGGAACGCCGCTTCTCGACGCGCCGACGAGCGATCCGCCGTTTGCCGCCATCCACGCGCTCATCACCGAAGAGGTGAACGCCATGGGCGAGCCGCGCGGCGCTTGCACCCAGTCCATCTGCCACGGCAACCCCGAAACCGCGGCGGGCGACATCT
>JAHWKP010000184.1 GCA_019347775.1 Actinomycetota bacterium
GACAGCGGATGGGTCGCGGTGCACATGTACAAGGGAGTCGAATACCGCCCCTACTTCGAAGCCGTCGAAGCCGCCCTCCACGATCTCGCCGGCAACGAAGCCCGCCCCCACTGGGGCAAGTTGCACACCCTCACCGCCGCCGACCTAAAACCCCGCTACCCCGACTGGGACCACTTCCAAAAAGTCCGCCACCACCTCGACCCCAACGGCCTCTTCACGTCTCCCGCCATAGACCGCGTACTAGGTCCGGTATAGCGGTCCCTACGCTGTAGGGACCCAGCCCGGGTGGCGTAACGGCAGGCGCGTGGGCCTTAAAAGCCCGTGTCCGAAAGGACGTGTGGGTTCGAATCCCACCCCGGGCACAACCACATCTCAGCCGAACTGCCGCCGCCCGCTCTGTCCTTGGCCAAGGCGTTTGATGCGCAGTTAGCGCCCTGAAAGAGCCCGGATTCTTCTAAATAGGGGCGCTAAGTGCGCAACGAATCCACTGGCCGGGCGAACTCGCTAGCGCCAGCCCCAACCGCGGCTGCGGCCGCTGAGCAGCTTGGATACCACCAGGACCACAAGCACGGCGCCGCCGATGGCCCACAAGAACGGATAGCGGTTGACATCGGCGTTGAAGATCTCTGTGGCGATCCAACGCCCCAGCAGCGCCCCGACGATTCCCGATAGCAGAGTCAGGATGATCCCGATCGGCTGCCGTCCCGGGATTATCAGCCGAGCCACGGCGCCGACGATCAGTCCCACCACGATCAGTTCAAGGATTCCCATACTGCGTAGGTACCCGCAGATCTACGGAGTCAACCGCAGCGCGAAGGTTGCTCGGGTGCCGCCCCCTGGTCGGGCGCTGATCCACAGCACGTCGGCAAGTTGGCGGGCGACGTAGAGCCCCCGGCCGGATTCGGCTAGGGGCCCGGGGGGTTCTTCCGGCAACCCGCACGCCATTCCTGGCCCGTCGTCGGTGACGTCCACGACGACCGACTGCCCCTCCACCCGCGCCTGCAGCTCGACCTTCGATGTAGCTGCGGTCAACGCGTTGGTGCACAACTCTGCGGCGGCCGACACCACATCGGAAGCCACGGCCTCCGCGCCGGGAACGTCCTCGAGCCATTCGGAGAGGCAATGGCGCGCATTCTGCAGACCTTCGGCGCCCTCGAGGACGATCCATAAAGGCCCTGCTGCGCCCGCCATTTTTGGAACTTACCTCTTTACAGGCAAAGTCTCCCGTTCAGGGAAGGCGAATTGTCCGCTGCTTGCTTTCCTCGCGGTCCCGCCCTGGGAACACCGGTCCCCGCTCGAGAACTGGGGCGAGAGTTTGTGGCTCTGCCGGCACGTAGAAGTAGTACCCCTGACCTTCGTCGCACCCGATGCCCGCGAGGATCGAAGCCTGATCAGCCGACTCCACGTTTTCCGCCACCGTGCGGACGCCCAGGCCCTTGGCCATCTCAACGACCGCCCGGACGATTGACTTATCGGCTTCATTCGAGTCGACCCGGGAGATGAACGAGCCATCGATCTTGATCCCGTCGAATGGGAACTGGCGCAGGAACGACAACGACGAATAGCCGGTGCCGAAGTTGTCCACGAAGATGCCGATCCCGAGGTCGCGGAGCCCGGAGAGGATGTCCAAGGCGTGGGACCCGGCCGAGAGCGCCTGCTCGGTGATCTCGAAGCGAAGCCAGCTGGCTTCGGCCCCAGTTTCGGCGAGGATCTCCTTCACCGACTCGACCAGACCCGGAGACAGCAGCTGCCGCGCGGACAGATTCACGCTCAAGGCGAACGCCGGACTCCCAGCCGGCCGAGCCCCGTTCCACTCGGCTATCTGCGCCGATGCGGTGCGCAGGGCCCACGTTCCGATGGGCACGATGAGCCCCGTCTCGTCGGCCAGGTTCAGAAACTCCAACGGCGGCACCAGGCTCCGGCCCTGGCGCCAGCGCAACAGCGCTTCGACACAGACGTACCGGTTCGTCTCCAGATCGACGACGGGCTGGTACACCAACTCGAATTCGCCCCGCTCTTGGGCTCGGTGCAGGTCGTTCACCATCCTTAGACGGTCGGCGGCCCGCTGGCGGAGCAGATCGTCGAACAGCTCGTACCGAGCCCTGCCCTTCTCCTTGGCCCGGTACATCGCCGCGTCGGCATCGCGCAGGAGCGAATTCGGAGTGTCACCCTCTGGCCGGGAGATGGCAATCCCGACACTCGCGGTCAGGAACGCCTCGCCGGCGGGCAAGGCGAAGGGGGCGGCCAGGATCTCCCCGAGGCGGTCGGCGATCGTCACCGCGTGCTCGGCCGAGTCCAGGTCTTCACACACGATGACGAACTCGTCGCCCCCGTGCCGAGCGGCGGTGTCCTGAGGCCGCAGCGTCGTTTCGATCCGGCGGGCGACCGCCGTCAGGATCAGGTCGCCGGCCTCGTGGCCCAGGGAGTCGTTGATCAGCTTCAGGCGGTCCAGGTCCATGAATAGGACTGCGGCCATTCGCCCCGTCCGGCGCGACCGAGCCAGAGCGTGATTGAGGCGGTCGAGAAGCAACGTCCGGTTGGGCAGGCCCGTGAGCGGGTCGTGCAGCGCCTGGTGCTCGAGAAGATCTTCCGCCCGCTTTCGCTCGGTGATGTCCTGCATCTGGGCGATGAAGTACAGCGGCCGATCGGCGTCATCGACCACCAACGAAGCGCTGACCATCACCCACACCACCGTGCCGGTCTTGTGGACGTAGCGCTCTTCGTCGAGGACGGTCCGCTGACCGCCCGACAGCATCCGGCGGATCAATGAACGCCCGGCCGCCTGGTCTTCGGGGTGCGTGATGGCGATGAACGACGTCTCGAGCAACTCGGCCTCCGAGTAGCCGGTGATGCGTACCAACTCGTCGTTCACCCGCAGGAATCGCCCGTCGATTCCGATCAGGGCCATTCCGGTTCCGGCGCCATTGAAAGCGGTTCGGAATCGGCGCTCGCTCTCTTGGAGCGCCGCCTCGGCCTGCTTGCTCTCCGTGACGTCGACCATGATCCCCCGGAGGAGCGAGGGCGTGCCCTTCTCGTCGGTGACGACCCGGAGCTGGTCGCGAAGCCAGAGGGTCCGCCCATCGGCGGCGAGCACCCGGTACTGGAGCTCCGCGTCCTTCTTCTCTTCGACCGCCTCCCGGACCGCTTCCACGGCCGC
>JAHWKP010000185.1 GCA_019347775.1 Actinomycetota bacterium
GCGAGTCGGGATCAGTGACGTTGATCTTGCTGACCGGCTGGTGGGGTGGTGTGTAGGGCTTGGGTGGCTTGCCGAAGCGCCGGCCGTCGCGCATCACCCCGCGCGCCCGGTAGGCCTCGTAGGCATCGTTGGCGCGCCGCTCGGTCCACAGCTCTTCTTCCAGGCGGCGCTTGGCCTCCTTCACACGCGCGCAGCGCGGCGCGGGAATCGGTCGGGCCTCCAGTTCGCGCTGGGCCTCGAGGCGGCGCTTGGCGGCATCTAGCCACTTGCGCCGGCCGTTGGCGGTCGCCAGCTCGGGCGGCAGTTCGTCGCCGCGGCGATCACCGAACTGCTCGTCCTCGGTCGCGTCGACCGCGTCGGCGTCGCGCAGAATCTCCTCGGCGAGCTGCTGGTAGTCGCGCGTCGCGCGCTCAGAAGCGTTGGCGTGCACCTTCGTGCCGTCGACGGCGAGGACCTCCACGCCGGCCAGCCCGGCTTGGGCACACAACGCCAACGCCTCACCGAACAACCCGGCCAGCGCCGCCGCGTGACGCTGGCGAAACCGCGCGATCGTGCAGTGATCGGGGACCCGGTTGGCCGCGATCACCCGAAACGCGATGTCCTCGATGCAGCCGCGCTCGATCACCCGCGAAGAGCGCTTCCCACGCGCGTAGGCATAGACCAACAACGCGACCATCATCGCCGGATCGTGGGCCGGGCGGCCATAGCCATCAGCGCGGTAGTCCGCATAAAACGCCGACAAGTCCATCGCCTCGACCGCCGCGATCACAAACCGCGCGAAGTGATCCTCCGGCAACCACTCATCCACACTCGGCGGCAACAAAAACGCCTGCCCACGATCACACCCCAAAAAGCTCTGCGACATCCCGACATGGTCCTAACTAAGTCGGACGACACCACCCGACTTATGCAACAGCCTCCATGCAACCCGGCAGTGCGTGCCGGCTACCGCCTCTCACGCGAAGCAGCGCGACTCCCTTGCATGGAAGCAGTAGCGCCGATCATGAGGACCAGTGAGGTCCAGCACCGCGCCCTCCATCGAGGGTCTTGTAGGGCCCGGCGCCGGACCCCCGGCCGTGCGTCCGGCGCCGGGCGTAAGTTTGCCCCGTGCCTTACCCGGCGCCTCTCTCACCCCAGCTGCGCGCAGCCGCAGAGGCCGAGCGGGAGATCGCGCTCGAACGCGTCGAAGGTCTCCGCGCCCAGGCCGAGCGGCTTCGCGCGGTCGCCGACGCCGCCGAGGACGATCTCGCGGCCGCCATCCGGCTGCTCGGTCAGCTCGACGAGATCCTCGGGCTCGCGCCCCAGATGTCGATCAGCCAAGTCGACGAGGTCCTCCGCGGTCAGCGGCTGCGCCAAGTCGCCATCCAGGTACTGAAGCGCCGTCGCGGCGAGGCAGCGACCGTGCATTACCGCGAGTGGTACGAGCTGCTCGTTGCCGACGGCCACCGCGTCGCGGGCAAGGACCCGGTCGCGACGTTCCTCACGCAGCTGTCCCGCGCGCCAGAAGTCGAGCCGGTTGGCCGACGCACGGGCATGTACCGCCTCGTCGCGGCCTAACCCGTCAACGGGGCGAACTCCCGGCGGTCCGTCCGACCCGACTGATACGTCTCGTACGCATGTGTAGCTACGCGTACCTTCGAGGAGAGCATCGCGATGGACATCACCAAGGCGTTTGCCGAACTTCACAAGGCCGCCGACGCCGACCCCGACCAGGTCCGGGAGGGCCGCCGGCGCCGCAATCTCTTCCGCACCGCCTTCTGCGCCGAGGACGACGTCGGCGATGTCATCCCGTCCGGGTCACTGGCCCGCAGCACGCAGCGCGACCCCATCAACGACGTCGACGTCATCATCCTCTATGAGGAGGCCTCGCACCCCGACTGGGGCGCCGACGGCGACAGCGCTGGCGACGCTCTCTCGCACACCTCCTCCCGGGTCAATGCGCTGCTCGGCGCAACCAACGGGGCGGTCGCCCAGGAGGTCCGCCTGGCCCGGCCTGGCAACCACGCCGTCAAGTGCTTCTTCGACGATCCCGACGACCCGGATGCCTTCACCGTCGACGCCATGCCGGCTCTGCGACGGGCCGACGGATCTCTGCTCATCCCTGAGAAGGCGTCGCGCAAGTGGATCGCGACCGATCCCGAGCACCTGATCGCCGAGGTTGCCTGCCGTCACTCGGAGTGGGACCTCTTTCGGCCGCTGGTCCGCGTCCTCAAGCTCTGGAAGGACGTCCAGGACACGAGCCTCAAGTCGCTGACGGTCGAAGTCATGGCCCTCGACCATTTCCCAGCAGAGGAGACGGTGCCGCGGGCGCTCTACCGCTTCTTCAATGCTATCGAGAACTACATCGGCGTGCCGGTCATGGACCCCGCCGGGTTGTGCGGGCCGACGCAGAGCGAAATCGACTGGGACCAGGCCGGTGAGGCGATCCGCCAGGCCGCTCGCGCGTCGTGGGAGGCGGTCAACGCCCACGACGACGGCGACACCGACCGTGCCGCCTGCCTATGGCGCTCGATCTTCGGGGAGGCCTTCCCACCCCCGCCTGGCGGCTGCGAGCAGTTCGAGTCCGGCGCCGGAACCGGCGCGGTGGGCGTCGGACTGCTGATCGGCACCGGCTCGAAGAAGCGCCCGGTCAAGGACGCGCCGCAGGGCTGACGTGGCCGGCGAACTGCAACGGATCAGCTGGCTTGAGGCCGAGGCCGACCGCGCTGCCGCCGAGCAGGCCGAGATGGCCGACCGCGCCCCTGAGATGGAGTGGCGGACCGACCTGCGGTGGCCCAACGGTCGAATCGGTGCCGGCTGGGAGGGCTTGGCCCCAGGCTGGGGTGCAGAGCGCCCGGAGCCGCCCGGTGTCTCGAACCTGCTTGCCGCACGCCGGCTGCGACTGCGCGTGCTGTGCCCGGAGGCCTTCCCGACGGTTCCGCCCGACATCTTCCCGCTCGACCCCGACGTTCCGATCGGGCGCCGCACGCTGCAGCAGTGGCACGTCAACGGCGATGGCTCGGTGTGCCTGATGCAGGCCGCCGAGGACTGGCAGCCGGAGAACTCCGCCGCG
>JAHWKP010000186.1 GCA_019347775.1 Actinomycetota bacterium
GAGGCGCACCGCGACGTTGACCGCGTGTTCCTTCACCTACCACTCCAATACGACTTCGCGTTGCATAGAACCTACGGCGCCAACGCGATTGCCGCGGCACGCGAGGCCGGCGTCGAACTGGTGGTGATCAACACCACTGCCCATGTCTACGAGGGAACCGACGTCGAGGTCTACAACGTGCGCCAAGAGGTGCTCGATGAGCTGCGCGACAGCGGCGTGCCGACCATCGTGCTGCGCCCGACGTTCTACATGGACGTTTGGCTGGGCCCGTGGATCCTGCCAGGCATCCAGAACGACGGCGTTCTCGCGTTCGCGTTGCCCAACGACTATCCCCTCTCGTGGGTGTCGGCCGACGAAGTCGGGGCGTACTGCGCCGTTGCGCTCGCCAGGCCCGACCTCGCAGGGCGCACGTTCGACATCGCCGGGCCGCAGGCCATGACCGGCGATGAGATCGCCGCGACGTTGACGGCGATTCTCGGCAAGCCGATCACCTGGGTCGGGATCTCCGCCGCGGACTATGAGCAGGCGCTGGCGCCGCTGGTAGGGCCCGCGGTGGCGTCGGCCGTCGCCGACCAGATCCGCTTTCTTGTCGGCGGCCGGCACGGGCCGGTCGACATGGAGCAGACGCGCGCCGAGTTCGGCGTGGAGCCGATCCCGCTGGACTCCTGGGCGAAGTCGCAAGAGTGGGGTGTGTAGAACCGGACACGTCGGAGCCGGGACGGGTGATCCACCCGCACATCGCCCCCGCCGCGGGTCCGGCCCGCCGAAGCCGGCCAGTGGGGCGACGGTGCGGCCAGCCGGCGACCGTGCAGGCGACCTGGCGGTTCGATGTGCCGGGGCCCACGGCGGATCCTACTGTGCGACCAGCACGCGGCCGAGCTCGCCGGCGACGAACGGCTGCAAATCACGCGGAGTTGACGTGAGCATACAGCCGATCTGACGTTGCTGCGATGTGCACGACACTCCGCCGCACCGCTCAGAGCCGATCGTCGAGTAGGGGCCGCTGGGTTCGCCTGCGTCGAGGTCCCAGGCGCGGTGCAGATGCATGACCGGCAGCCCATGGTCGAGGCATACGGCCAATGCTCGCCATCCTTCGCCGGGTGACCCGTAGAACCTGACTGTCGGGTCGGCGTACGAGTGGCCGTCGCCGCCCTCGCACGATTCCTACGTGTGGAGGTCAGCGGCCTGCAGTATCTCCAGAGTACGCGCGATGCCAGCAAGCGGCGTCGTGGACATCAGCCCCCCATGTGGCTCTTGCCGCCGGCGACGATCTCTCTGCGGGTGTCGCTCCGCTGGTGGCGGGTGACAGCGCCGGCGACGACGCCGCTGTCGAGCACGATCGTCACGTCCCCGCGGTCGAGCGCCTGCTGGATGCCGTCGGCGATCCGCTTCGCCCCACCTCATGGTGCACCGTCTTGGGAGAGCCGAAGCAGGAACTCGGCGACGTTGCGCCGCTCCTGCGGTGTCAAGGCCTCCCATCGTTCCAGCTGCAGACGCACGAACTCGATATGAGGATGCTGCCCGACACGCCGATCCTCGATGAAGTACGTGGCAAGCGTCGCGGTAAGCAGCCCGATCGCGCCAATCCCGATCACCATCAACACGGCAGCCACCAATCGTCCGAGGCCTGACTGCGGTGAGATATCGCCGTCGAACGGTTGAGCGGCTCGCGTGGCGTGTCCGGTGGTGGTGTGGGGACGTCGATCAGGCGAGCTCGAAGCGATCGAGGTTCATGACCTTGTCCCACGCCGCCACGAAGTCACGCACGAACTTCTCCCTCGCGTCGTCACAGGCGTAGACCTCCGAGAGGGCTCGGAGCTGGGAGTTCGAACCGAAGACGAGATCGACAGCGGTGGCGGTCCCCTTGACCTCACCCGTGGCGCGATCGCGACCCTCGTACACGTTGTCCGCCGAGGCGGAGGCCTTCCACTCCGTGCCCATGTCAAGCAGGTTCACGAAGAAGTCGTTGGACAGCGTCCCGGGCCGCTCGGTGAAGACGCCGTGTTCGGATTGCCGGAAGTTGGCGTTCAGCGCCCGCATGCCGCCAATGAGAACCGTCATCTCACGAGCGGTCAACGTCAAGAAATTGGCCCGTTCCAGCAGCAAGGTCTCCGCCGGCAGCTTCTCTCCGGCTCGGAGGTAGTTGCGGAACCCGTCGGCGGCCGGTTCGAGCGCGGCGAACGACTCGACGTCCGTCTGCTCCTGCCAGGCGTCCGTGCGCCCCGGCGCGAACGGAACCGTGATGTCGTGCCCGGCGTTCTTCGCCGCTTGCTCGACGGCCGCGCACCCGCCCAAAACGATCAGGTCAGCCAGCGAGACCTTCTTTCCGCCGGACCGTGAGCTGTTGAAGGCCTGCTGGATCTGCTCGAGAGTCTGGAGCACCCTGGCCAGTTCGGTCGGGTCGTTGACCTCCCAGTCCCTTTGCGGCGCAAGGCGAATCCGCGCCCCGTTGGCGCCGCCACGCTTGTCGGTGCCGCGGAAGCTGGCCGCCGACGCCCAGGCGCTGGAGACCAGCTGGGAGATGGACAGTCCCGAGTCGAGGATCTGGCCCTTGAGGGCAGCGATGTCCTCCTCGCCGAGCAGTTCGTGGTCGACTTCGGGGACGGGGTCCTGCCACAGCTGCTGCTCCGGAACCCATGGGCCGAGGTAGCGCGAGACAGGCCCCATGTCGCGGTGCAACAGCTTGTACCACGCCTTGGCGAACGCTTCCGCGAGCTGGTCGGGATTCTCGTGAAAGCGCTTCGTGATCGGCCCGTAGATCGGATCCAGCTTCAGCGCCAGATCCGTCGTCAGCATCATGGGAGCGTGCCTCTTCGACGGATCATGAGCATCGGGCACGGTGCCCTGGGCCGAGGGATCCGTGGGACTCCACTGCTTGGCACCGGCGGGGCTCGTCGTGAGCTCCCAGTCGTACTTGAACAGGTTGTCGAGGAACCCGCCGTCCCACTTCGTCG
>JAHWKP010000187.1 GCA_019347775.1 Actinomycetota bacterium
TGATCGCCGGATCCGGAATCCAGCTCGAGCCTCGGGGATCCCACCAGCTCAAGGGGTTCGACGAGCCGTGGGAGCTCTATGCCGCCTGCAACTGAAGACCTCCGGATCTCGTCGAGTTGTCGGATTCCGCTTCACGAGCTCGAGTGGCGCTTCACCGCCGGCGGCGGGCCAGGGGGCCAGCACGCCAACAAGGCCGCTACCCGAGCCGAGGTCGTCTTCGACGTAACAGCCTCGGCGGCACTCGGACCTCGGCAGCGGGCCCGCCTGCTGGAGAAACTCGGGCCCGTCGTGCGCGTAGTCGCAAGCGACGAGCGCTCTCAGAGCCGCAACCGCGCCATCGCGCTCGAACGGCTGAAGGACCGGCTGGCCGCCGCTCTGAAGGTCGAAGCACCCCGACGCCCCACCCGGCCGACTCGGGCGTCCAAGGAGCGGCGTCTGCAGTCGAAGTCCCGCCGGTCGGCCATCAAGGAGTCCCGCCGGGCCGGGCCAGACGACTAGACCTAGGGCCAGATGGCGAAGTCACGGAAGAAGCGGCGGCAGCCACACCAGCGCCCGCCGAAGGCCAAGCAGCGCGAGAGCGCGGCCGACCGCCCGAAGGAGCGCAAGCAGCCCAGAGCCGAACGCATAGCCGCCGCGCAGCAGGCGAGCCGCCGGCGGTCGCGCCTCCTGCGAGCCGGGGTTGTCATGCTGGTCGTCGCCATACTCGGCGCGCTCGTGGTGTGGCAGGTCGCATCCCGGCGTGCCACGCAGAGGAACATCGCGGCCATGACGGCGGGGACCTGCGAGTACGACACCGAGAGCGATCCGGGCCGCGCCGGCGAACACGTTTCGAACCCCAGTTTCTCGGTCAACCCGCCGTCGGGCGGAGTACACACACCGGCCGTCGCCAGCGCCGGGCGTTACAACGAGCAGAACGCCCCGCCCGACGGCCAGGCCGTTCACTCCCTCGAGCACGGCTATGTCGTCCTCTGGTACCGGCCGGATCTGCCCGAGGACCAAGTGGCCGTCCTTGAGCAACTGTTCGAGAACAACGACGAGGACGTGCTCGTTGTGCCCCGCGCCAACATGCCGGTTCCTGTCGCCGCCACCGCGTGGCAACGTCGGCTTTTGTGCGACGAGGTCGAGCGAGAAAGCCTGGCCCGCTTCATCAGCGAATTCGTCGGCAAGGGCCCCGAGAAAGTCCCGCGGGGGTAGCGAGCTGCCGCCCTCAGCGTTCGTGCGCCATCGACTCATGCCGATCCGAATGACGATCGCCGCACTGTTCATCGCTGCGATCCTGGCGGCGTGTGGCAGCGCCGAAGAGTCGCCGCCTGGCACCACCTTGTCTCCACAGAACGAGGTCGGTGCCGACGGGCAGGGCGGCTGGTGGCTCTATGAGGGCCCCGACTACCAGCTCGTAGAGGGTGGTCCGACGCCCGCCGACATCAGCCAATCCACCGGCAGTCTGTGGAGGCTCGAGTATTCGAATTCGACGAGCACCATCCAACTGGCCGCCGACCGCGCCAACAGCCTCTTCGCCCAGTTGTCAGCCGGAAGTCCGCAGATTGGAACCGCCACCGTGGACGGGATCGAAGCGGTCCTGCGCCAGCATCCAGGCTCGCCCGACGACGGAATACCGCCGAGCGTGGGAGCCGAGTGGATCGACGGCGATGTCTTCGTCTCGTTCAGCGGCGGCGGACTGACAGAGGGGCAGATGCGCGGCCTTCTCAGCCATGTCCGCCGAGTGACGCACTCCGAATGGGAAGCCGCCGTCGAGTCGGCGGCGGAGAGCGACGGGGCCTGATCGGTTAGGCGAGGGACTCCAGCCACTGGCGGTGGAGGTCGGCGTACTGGCCGACACCCGACATGAGATCCTCCGGTGTGCCGTCCTCGATGAGTTTGCCGTCGGCGATGACCAGAACGCGGTCCGCGATCTCCACCGTCGAAAGTCGGTGGGCGATGATGATCGCGGTCCGGTCGGCCAGCAGTGTCTTGAGCGCCCGCTGGATCAGGCGTTCGCTCGGAATGTCGAGCGACGAGGTTGCCTCGTCGAGGATCAGGACGGCCGGGTCGGCGAGGAAGGCGCGGGCGAAGGCGACCAGCTGGCGCTGGCCGGCCGACAGGCGTCCGCCCCGTTTGCGGACGTCGGTGTCGTAGCCCTCAGGGAGCCGCGACAGGAAGTCATGGGCGCCGATGGCGCGGGCCGCGTTCTCGACCTCGGCCCTCGAAGCCTCGGGGCGGCCGAAGGCGATGTTGTCGGCCACGGAGCCTGAGAACAGGAAGCCCTCCTGCGTCACCATCGCGACAGCACGGCGCAGGTTGGCGTCGTTCAGCTCGCGCAGGTCAACGCCGTCGAGGGTCACCCGTCCCGACGTGGGGTCGTAGAACCTCGACACCAGCCGAGCCACCGTCGTCTTGCCCGCCCCGGTCTCCCCCACCAGGGCGACCGTCTGGCCGGCCGGGATATCAAGGTTGAAGTTGGCCAGGACCGCGGGAGTGTTGCGCCGGTAGGAGAAGGTGACGTCCTCGAACTGCACATGACCTCTCGGCATAGGCAGGGCGACAGGCGACTCCGGCTCGGGTACGGCGGGCTTTTCCTCCAGCACGCCCGACAGCTTCTCCAGGGCAGCGGCCGCCGACTGGAACACGTTGTAGAACTGGGCCAGCTCCTGCATGGGCTCGAAGAAGCGCCGGACGTACAACAGGAAGGCGGCAAGGACTCCCACCGTCATCGCCCCGTCAAGAACCCGTAACCCTCCGTAAACGAGCACGCCGGCAGTGGCGAGGTGCCCGAGAGCGCGGACGCCCGGCCCGTAGACCGCACCCAGCCGGGAAGACCAGACGTTGGCAGCCCGCAGCCGGTCGTCGAGGCCCTCGAAGATCTCCTGGTTGCGACGCTCGCGGCGGAAAGCCTGCACCG
>JAHWKP010000188.1 GCA_019347775.1 Actinomycetota bacterium
GTCGATGCCCAGCTCGAGGCTGGACGTCGCGACCAGCCCCCGCAGCGTGCCGGCCTTGAGCTGGTCCTCCACGAGCTGGCGGCGCGCCTTCGACAGCGAGCCGTGGTGGGCCAGCACCAGCTCCTCGACGGGCTCGTCGAGCGTGCCGTCGCCTCTAACCGGCCAGACGCAGTGTAGGCTGCCTTTGTCGAGGGAAGTGATATAGCTTGCGGCTTCAAAATTCACCCCCATCGCCCGGCTCGGATCTCCCGCCCAGGTCGTCGAAGTCCAGTAGAACCTCGCGTCCACTGAGTGGAAATAGTCCGGCAGAAGCGTTCCCTCCCTCTGTAGCGGAGGCTGCGTTTGACTGTAATCGAGCAGCGAGCGCAGCTCGTTGACGTTCGGCAGTCGCCAGTCCGTGTGCCCGCCGACCCCGCCCGTGGTGTTGAGCTCGGAAACACTCTCCAGAGCGTCCGGCCAGTTCAGCCCGTTCCGAGTGTGAATCGTGCACTTCGGGTCGCGCCTCCAGATAAGGCCCGTCAACCGGTCGGTGATCGTCCCGTCACCTTCGTCCACGAAGCGTGGCTCCGGCCACGGGACACCTTGCGCGAGAGCACCGTCATCCCCAGTCATGATGGAGCTGGTCCATCCGGTGCGCGCCACGTCCACGGTGCCCGTGCCGAATCCACTACCCCGAACCGGCCAAACGTACGCTGTGCCTCCCTGTACCAAGTGCAGTATGTCGCCTGGTCCGATGTGGATGAGGGCCGCGGCGGCATCGCCAGAAAGCGTCTGGACGGGCGTCGAGCTCCAGTAGAAGCGGAGGTTGCGCTCGTTATCCAGACCCATCGCCACGCTGGTGAACGGATGAGCTTCCACGAGGGCAGGATCGGATCTGCCGAAGGCGATGAGCGTCGATAGTTCGTTGATGTTGGGCAGGCGCCAGTCAGTACGGCCACTGTAGCCCATGCCGCCGTGCAAATGGTTCAGGGTCCGCATCCACCGGAGCGCGTCGGGCCAGGACTTTCGACTGCGCAGCGGGTTCGCGTCTTTGGACCACACGAGTCCCGTCAGCCGGTCCGTCACCGTGCCATCGCCGTGGTCCACGAAGCGCGGGTCGGGCCAGGCGACGCCGAGTTGCAGATCACCGTCGTCACCGGGTGCGTAGCTGACGGTCTGGCCCGTCCGCGGGATCTGGACGGGCGCGGGGTAGCGTGTGGGCGCCGTCGCCGCGCGCCACAGCACGGCGGCAGCCGGGTAGAGCGACCCGGGCGGCGTGTCGGCCTGCCCCACGATGTCGCCGTGATTGTTGATGCCGCTGGCGCTGGCCTGCCCGCCCTCGATCCCGCCGAGGTCGATCAGCTCGCCGCCGCGCCAGAGGATCGCGTGCACGGCGTCGTCGGCGTCCAGCGAATAGCCGACGATGTCGCCATCGTCGTTCAGAGCGTCCGCGCCCGCGTCGTTGCCGAGCGCCGGCAGGATCGTGACCCCGCCGTTCGCCCATACGACCGGGGCGTACGTTCCGTCGCCCGGCGCCCACTGGCCGGCGATCACGCCGCTCTCGTTGATGTCGAAGGCGAAGGTCGAGCCGTCGGCGCCCGGCTCCGCGAGCCGCGTCGGCACGCCGTCCACCCACATCACGGCGCCCGCGTAGCCGTAAATCGGCGACATACCTACGACGACACCGGCCTCGTTGATGCCGTACGCATAACTCCATGTGCCGGTCGGGAGTGGGTCGAGCCGGGTAAGGACGCCGTCCTCCCAGAGGAACGCGTGGCTGAGCCCGGCCGCATCCGATGCATAGCCGACCACCTGGCCCGCGTCGTTCACGTCCGTGGCGGTGCCATATCTGCCTCCGAAGGTGCCGAGGTCGATCAGCTCGCCGTCCCGCCAGAGGAACGGGTGGGTGTGGCTCGATTCCGGATTCTGATAGTCGCCGACAATGTGGCCATGGCTGTTCACGGCGAACGGTCGGCCTTGTGGGATCGGCACCTCGGTAAGGCCGCCATCCTGCCACACGAACGCGGGGAAGAAGCCGACAACTTGCCCCGTGTCGTTCACGTCCCAGCCGGTGGTCCCGCCGGGTGAGATGGACGCAACGACCTCGATCTGGAGCCCGGACGAGAGCGCCGCTACCGGCCGATCCGGTGCAAGCGTGCCATTCCCTAGTGGCTCGACCGGCTCGTCGTGCTCGCACGCCCCGCCGACCATGGTCAGCAGCGCCAGGACCAGGAAGCGTTTCAACATTTCGCCCTCGCCGTGCAGTGGTTGTCTCCTCTGGAGAGCACGCCGCCACGATTCTTGGGGTGGAATCGGCGAGCCCGGCCGAACAATGGAGGGACTCGATCACCCCGGTCTCACCTGCGGGGTGATTCCTCCTGAGTTGGGGTCTGATGATCGAGCTTCGCACGCTCGGCACGCTCGACCTGCCGCCGCCTCCGGCCCAGAGATCGGGCCGGACCCGGGCACGAGGGCCAACAGTCCGACCAGAGGCACGAGCCAGACGACAGGCCATGCGCCCAGCGCGGCGCCCGCTGAGATCGTGCTCAAGAACGCATCGGTGAGCGTCAACGCGATGACCATGTGGAGGAGCAGGACAATCACGGCGACCGCCAGTAGAGGCGCGTTCATGGGTCGGCCAGCCGAGGGTACCGCCTCGGTGCGGGTCACCCCTCGGGCCGCATCAGCTCGACGAACGGCGGGAAGGCCCACATGCCCTCGAACTCCGGCAGCTCGCGCTGCGACGAGTGGTGCGGGAGGCCGACGCCGTAGGCTTCGCGGAGGTGGCGCATGGCTTCCTCGGTGTCGCCGATCTGGGCCGCGATGCGGGCGCGGGTAAGGGCGTTTTGACCACGCTCTAAGAAATGCAGATCGGAGTCGGGTCCCGGCGCGTTGGCC
>JAHWKP010000189.1 GCA_019347775.1 Actinomycetota bacterium
AGCGCGAGCGCCACCATCAACATGGACGACTGCGTCATCACCAGGATGCGGCGCCGGTCGAACGTGTCGGCCAACATCCCGCCGACCAATGAGAGCAACAACATCGGAACCAGTCGAACGAACTCGAGTGATGCCACGAAGCGGGCATCACGGGTGAGGTCGTAGGCGAACGCTCCCAGGGCGACGCTCTGCATCCACGTGCCGATCATCGAGGCGAACATCCCGCCCGAGAACCGGCGGAAACCTCGGTAAGACAGAGCGGCGCGGATGGTTCCCGGCGAGAACGCCCGGTCGCCTTGTGTAGCGGCGTCCTCGAAATCCTCTAGCCGGGGACCCGACCCCTTATATGGCGCCGAGCTCACGGCTTCGGGTCTACCAGTCGGACGGAGGGATCGTGACAGTCTGTGGTCCAAATGGACGGTGGCTTTCTTTACGAGTTGTTCAGCCGTCTGGGCATGGACGACTCAGCCGCCCGCGCCGCCGATCTTCTCCTGGCCCGGCCGCTGGCGATCGTGCTTCTACTGCTCGGCGCTGCGGTCATCTCCAAGCTCGGCACCCGCCTGGCACGACGAGCGGTCAAGGGGCTCCAGCAGCGATCCCCGATCAGACCCGTATCGGCCCGCGCCGAGCTGCGGTCCGAGACCCTCGCGCAGGTGCTCGGCACCCTGGTCGCCGTGGTGGTTTGGGTGATGGCCGTGCTCCTCGCCCTGGACATCGTCGGGCTCAATCTCGCTCCGCTGCTGGCCGGCGCCGGAATCGCCGGTGTGGCCGTGGGATTCGGGGCACAGTCGCTCGTCCGGGACTTTTTCGCTGGGTTTTTCATCCTGGCCGAGGACCAGTACGGCGTCGGCGACGTGATCACGGTCGGGGCCTCGCCTACGGGGACGGTGGAGGACGTGACCCTGCGGATGACCCGCCTGAGGGCTGACGACGGGGTCGTTTGGTTCGTTCCCAACGGCGAGATCAAGCAGCTGGGGCGCCATAATCCTCGGGGCGAGTGACCGCGGTCACGCTGGGTAGGGTCGGTAGTACGGTGAGCGTCGTTCGTCCTACCGGGAGGTAACTCCGATGGCCACTCCTATTGATGCTCTGCGCAGGATGCAGACGCAGCCGACACTGCCCGTAATCCTGGGCGTGGGAGCGGCGACGCTCTCGTTGCTCCTCGCGTCGGTTGTGGGCGCGGTGTACGTAAGTGGTGAGGGCGGTGACCAGGAGGTCGCGACCGCCAGAGCCGACGACGACCTGAACGAGTTCGGGTTCGACAAGGACACCACCGAGGCCCTCCCTGAGGGCTCGGTCCCACAGGCTGACGGAACCTTCGTCGCGCCGGACGGCTCGATCCGGACCGCCGACGGGACCGTGGTAGCGCCCCCCGGCAGCGCGAAGCCCTCGGGACCGGGCACGACCGCGGCAAAGCCGGGCGCAGCCAAGCCCAGCCCTGGCGATCGCACGGGCGTCACCGACACGATGATCAAGTGGGGACTCCACGCGCCGAAGACCTTCGACGGCGCCCCGTTGAACCTGGCCGAGGACCCGCTTGAGGGCACGCAGATCTACACCGACGCCTTGAACGAGGCCGGCGGGATCCATGGCCGCAAGATCGAATTGCGGATCGCCGACGACCGGTACACCGTTTCGGGTGGGCGCCAGGCCGCCAACGAGCTAATCAACGACTACAAGGCGTTCTTCGTCTCCGGCACCCTGGGGGTCGACCAGATCTTCCAGGTCGCAGCCGAGGCCCGTAAGCAGGGTGTCCCGTACATCGCCGGCGGCGGATCAGAATCGGTCTTCAAGGACATCGGCATGTTCCAGTCCCTCGGCAGCTACGACACGCATCTGAGTCTGCTGGCGGACATGTTGGGGGCCGAATCCAAGAAGCCCGCTGGCCAGTCGATCTACTCAGGCCTCACGAAGGTGGGGGTCAGCGCTCTGGACTCGCCCTACATCACGCCCTCGGTGGAGACCTTCCGAGCGGCGCTCAAGCGCAACGGACTCGAGCTGGTAGCTGTGGTTAAGGTCCAAAAGCCCACCGAGCAGACGTCCTACGCCAGCCAGATCCAGGCTCTACGCGACGCAGGGACGGAGATCTTCGTGCCGGCTCAGGATCCCATTACGACCTCCCGCCAGGTAGCGGAGTGCGTGAGCCAGCGTTGCCCCTGGAAGTACGCCGCATCTAACTTCGCCCACGAGTCCAACACCGCCCTTAGCCTCATGGGCAAGCAGTGGGTCGGGGTCAAGGCTCTGTCCGGCGGCTGCTACTACATCCATCCGAACGAGGGCAATAAGGCGCAGTGTGGCCAGCTGAAGCGGGCCCGCGAGGAGTGGATAAAGCAGAACGGCCAAGACGACTGGGTCAAAGATGGCCAGGGCGGCATCGCTGGTTATCAGTTCGTGCACGTCTGGACCAAGGCCATGCAGGACGCCGGACCCGACCCCACTCGCGAGCGCCTCACCGCCGCCCTGCTGTCCTACCGGGGCTACGACAACCTGGTGACGGCGCCCCTCACCTTCTCCGGCTCGGACAACCTTTCCCATGGCTACGAAAAGGTCGTTATCTACGAGGCCCAGTCAAACGACCAATGGCGCCAGCTCGGCCCCGGCTTCACTGACCAGTTCTAGGCGGCCTCGCTCGCTGCGCTCGCTCGCCTTCGCCCTCACTCGCGTCGCTCGCTGCGCTCGCTTGCTCCGTTCGGGCGAGCTGAATGGTGCCCGGCTTCGCCGGGCGCTCTAGCCTGCGGCCGGATGAACCGGCCTTCGGCTTCCCTCCGGGGGGCGCTGCCCCCCGTACCCCCCTCGTGCCGCCAGCTGTAGGGGCGGCCTCCGGCCGCACTCGCAGCCGGCGGCCGCGGCGTCGTGCAGCCCCGCCTGA
>JAHWKP010000018.1 GCA_019347775.1 Actinomycetota bacterium
ATTCGCAGGATTCGATGGCCGCGCTCGACGGCCAGGTCCTCCACGTTGGTCTCGCACGCCTCACTGACCCTCAGACCGTTCAGGGCCAGGAGCACCGCGAGAGCCCGGTGCGCACCGTCGTAGTGATCGGCGGCGGCCAGGAACATGCCGAGCTCCGTGCGGTCGAGACCCCGCGCATCCGACGGGTGGACCTGCGGACGCCGCACGTACTCGGCCGGATTCGAGCCGATCCGTCCGTCGATGTGAGCGAACCGATAGAAGCCGCACACCGTGGAGAGCCGCCGGTCGATCGTCGATGCGGCGAGCCCTCGTTCTTCCATCGCGCCCCGCCAGAGTTCGATGTGCGGGCGGGTTGCGGCGAGCTGGAGGGACTGATCGTGGTCATGGCTGAATCTCCTCATCATGTTGGGAGATCCAGCAGACGCCTCGTCCGCCTCGCAGGCCAGCGCGACCTACCGGCCCATCAGCCGGCGATTGGGGCCACTGGGCGAGTGATGACACCGCCCGTTCTGTGGCACCCGCTACTGACTCTGGCCGCGGGCAGATCGCCGATTCGCGCGGCGGTGGTTTCGTTTGCAGGCGTGAGCGGCAGCTGGGCGGCGTGATCGGAAGGTTCGTGGTCGACTCTGCGCTCACGCAGGTTGGCGATCAGCCGAGCCGGTCGCGTTCGGACAGCAGACAGACGCCGAGGTCCATGAGGCCGGGGATGCACGGGTCGATGATCCGGTAGAGCACACGTTGGCCCTCGCGGCGCGCGTGGACGATGCGTTGGTCGGCAAGGCGCTGGAGTTGGTTGGATACGGCCTGCTGGCTGGCGTCGACCCGCTCGGCGATGTCGGACGGGCTGATCTCGCCGGCCAGGTGGATGGCATGCAAGATCCGAAGCCGGCCGTCGTTGGCAAGCACCTTGAACAGCTCGGCAAGACCCTCGGCCGATCGCTCCGGGAGCAGGTCGCCGGCGAGGTGAGGGAACTGGTCTTTGCGGGTCTTCGCCATTGCGTTCTCCAAGGATACATGGTTCCATGTAGTAATGGACGCTGGAGTGAAGCCTACAAGCCCCGTCGACATTCCGGCGGTGGCCCCAGCCTCGGGCCGCGAGCACCTGGGCACTGTGCTGTTCGGATTGTGGATGACAGTCGGCTTGTTCCTCGACGGCTACTTCCACCAGAGCCTCGAGGCCGGCTCCGACACCGAATCGTTTGTCACGCCGTGGCATGCGGTGTTCTACGCCGGGTTCGCCGCCTCGGCGCTGTGGCTGGCGGCAATGTCGAGACGACGAGCGAGTGCCGGGGTCGTGGACTGGAGGCTGTCGTACCTTCCGCCTGGCTTTGGCGGCGCCCGGCTCGGCCTGGTCCTGTTCGCGCTCGGCGGGCTCGGCGACGCAGCGTGGCACAGCGCCTTGGGCGTCGAGCGTGGCATCGACGCGTTGCTCAGCCCCACCCACCTGCTGCTGTTCGTCGGTTTGCTCCTGATCCTCACCGCGCCCGTACGGGCGGCGCGTGCTGCGCCCGACAATCCACCCCGGCCCTGGATGCTCGCCGGCTCGGTCATCGCCGCCACCGCGCTGGTTGGCTTCTTCCTGAACTTCGTCTGGGGCCTGGGTATCGCGGCCCTGGCGCGTGCTGCGTATGACCCCGTCACCAACGCCGGGGAGACGGCGGTCATCGCGGGAGTGGCCTCAACCTTGATCACCACGGTCGTGCTGTTCGCCGCGGTGCGGGCGCTCGTGGCGACCGGAACGCCACCGCCCGGCGCTGTGGCGGTGCTGTTCGGCGTCGTCGCGACACTGGTATCGCTTGCTTTCGACGAAGACGCAGAAGGCGTCGCCGCCGCCGTCGCGGCAGGCGTGACCCTGGATGTCGCGCTCCGCATCAGAAGCGTGCGCCCACGGGCGCGTCTCCTGCCAGCGGCCTTCTCCGCCGCGGCGGTCGTGCTGTGGCTCACCTATCTCGGACTGCTCGCCGCACTCGACGGCATTGAGTGGCAGGCCGAGATCTGGCTGGGCACCGCCACCCTCAACGCCCTGGCCGCCACCGCGATCGCCACCGTGACAGGTCCCCACCCCGATCCGACACCCATACCCGAGGGAGCGACACCATGACCGACGACACCACCGACAGGGTCCGCCAGCGCTACGCCGAGCTGGCCACCACCGCCGCCCACGGCGCCACCTGTTGCACACCCGAGGAGCAGACAGTCTTCGGCGCGTCCCTCTACGACCTCGGCGACCTCGGCACCCTCCCCGCCACCGCGGCGCAGGCATCGCTCGGGTGCGGCAACCCCACTGCGGTCGCCGACCTGCACGCGGCGGAGGTCGTGTTGGACCTCGGCTCCGGCGGCGGCATCGACGTCATCCTCTCGGCCCGCCGCGTCGGACCGGCCGGCAAGGCCTACGGCCTTGACATGACCGACGAGATGCTCGACCTCGCGCGAGCCAACGCCGCCGAAGCCAACGTCCCCAACGTCGAGTTCCTCAAGGGCCACATCGAATCGATCCCCCTCCCGGACGCCACCGTCGACGTGGTCATCTCCAACTGCGTGATCAACCTCTCGTCCGACAAGCCAGCCGTACTGCGCGAAGCCGCCCGGGTTCTGCGGCCTGGTGGACGGTTCGCCGTCAACGACGTCATCGTCGACGCCGAAATGGACGACGCCACCAAGGCCGACATCGACCAATGGACCGGCTGCATCGCCGGCGCCCTCACCCGAGACACCTACATCGA
The DNA here is from genome assembly GCA_019347775.1 of Actinomycetota bacterium. Classification (GTDB taxonomy): domain Bacteria; phylum Actinomycetota; class Acidimicrobiia; order Acidimicrobiales; family JAHWKP01; genus JAHWKP01. The sequence goes on from JAHWKP010000018.1 coordinate 2,724, forward strand.
ACTCCTCGAAGACGCAGGACTTGTCGGCATCGAAATCACCGAGACCCACCGAGTCCACCCCCACGCCGCCTCCGCCATCATCCGAGCTCACAAACCCGCCTGATGCCCTCCATCATCACTCACGACGAGCTTGTCGTCCGCCTTGCCGACGGCACCATCGTGCTGCTCGACGCCCAGGCACCCGGATGGTTCGAGCGCGAACACCTGCCCGGCGCGCACCGCATCGACTGGGACGACGTCGAACACTCCGTGGGCACCGCCGTCCCGGACCGTGCCACCCCGGTGGCGGTGTACTGCTGGAACGCCACCTGCACCGGATCCGAGATCGCCGCCGCCGAGCTCGAACACCTCGGCTACCGCAACGTGTACCGCTACGTCGGCGGCAAGCAGGACTGGACCGACCACGGCGCTCCCCTCACAACGCCCGGCGCCTCCTGATCGCCGCTTCCGTCACACAGATCGACGGCTCCGGACGCGCTCTGAGGGCGGCGAACGCCCCAGAAAGCGCGCCCATATGAGCAAGGGACATGACCCCGAGGTGCCGGTGCGTGCGAGGCGGCTGCGGTACCCCCGAACGGCGCCCTCAACCGCCACCACGAAGGCGCTCACTCGGTGGCCGGCTCGATGTGCGACGTGCGCGGTACCGTGGGCCCGTGGAAGCAGAGCTGCGCGATTGGATCAAGGGGCTCGCGTCGCCTGATGCGGACTCCGATTCGGCCGCCGTGCAGACGATCAGTCGAGAGGCAGCCGACTATCTCGAGCGGATCGCGACCGACGGGACTCTCAAGGACGCGTTCGCCGAGCTGGCCGAGCACGAACATGACCTCGCCGGCTGATCGCCGTCGTGGTTCTCGTTGACGAGTACGCCGCGCTGCTCGCCCTCGTCGACCGCCCACCTGCGTCGCTGTCGGGCCAGTCGGTCGCCCTCACCTACAGCCGTGCCTACCAGCTGACCCGAGCGCTCCTGGATCCCGGACCCGGCCGCCTGCGCGCCCGAAGCCGGTTCACGCGGCTGGCCGACGAGCTGACCGAGCAGGATCGCCACCTCCTCCAGGTCCGGCTCGCCGACCCAGACACCGAGCACGTCCTGATCGTCGATCCCCGACCGGCCATTCGGGCCACGGCGGCGATTCAGAACACGTACGCGCTGTCGCTGCTCCAAGCCGAGACCCTGGCCGTCGCTGCCGCCAACGATTGGTCGGTGCGGTTCCTCGACGCCGACAGCGCCACCGAGACGGTCCGCCGCGCAGCGCAACAACTCGGCCTCGACCTCGAGGTCATCGGCCGTTGAGGGTCCGGCCCCAGACTGCTCGGCTGGTCACGAGCTGGTCACGAACGACCACGGACCACGCCGGATGTAGGCGGACACGACCAACTTCTGTCGCCCGCTGACCAGCGAGAACCCGCCCCACGACGGACGTAGCCGGACCTCTCGGGACGCCGGAATCGGGCTACGGATCAGAAGGTTAGGGGTTCGAGTCCCTTCGGGCGCGCTGCAGAGTCCCAGGTCAGGGGGTTGCGGGTACTGGAGACTGGCGTGGTCGTGATGTCTCGTCCGGGTACGTCTGTGACCAGATCGTGACCAGCGGCCGTGCTCTCGGTCAGCCTCACATTGCTCCTGGCCCCTCGTGCCGGCGCCTGACAGCGCACAAGACCACGGCGTCCTTCTGACTGGCGGCCCGAAGGAGTTCGGGCTCCCCCAGCGATCGGTCTGGGACGGCCACCGCCGAGATTCGGGGACGCCCGCCCATTCGAAAACTGTCTCCGAGAACCGGCGGTATACGCAGGATCGCTGTCAAGGAGAGCTCGTTTCGGCTCGGGTGATGAGGTCGTCGTAGAGCTTGGCCCGGTCGGTCTGGCGGTGGACCTTGGCGTGGTCGCGTTGGCGGAGGAGGACGGGAACGAACTCGGGCCCGGTGTCGAAGTAGGCGCAGGTTTCGCAGATGGTTTCCATGCGACAGTCGAGCTCGACTGGGCGGGTGCACATGCCGTTGCCGAGCATGCGGGCGTGGCTCTCTTGGCGGAGCCGTGCCATGGCGGCGGTCTCGATTTCAGCGGGCAGTGCGCCTGGCGTGGCGGCTGTGTTGTAGAGGGCGTCGATCTGTTCGCACACCGACGCGTATTCGTCGGCGACGACCCGGTCGGTGATCTTGGCGTAGACCAGGGTCATCTCCAGGGAGCGGTGACCGGGCAGCGCGGCGATGGCTTCGAGGCGCATCCCGCGGTTGATGGCCTGGGTGGCGAGGGTGTGGCGCAAACGGTGAGGGTGCATGTCGTCGATGCCGGCGATCGCGCCGATCCGGGCGACGATGCGGTGCACGGTGCGGCGGTCGATCGGGTCGTGATGGTCGGCAAGCAGCCGGCGGCTGGCGCGGATGTGCTCGCTGTTGGTGGCGGTCCACTCGGCGAAGAGTTCGACGACGTCGGGGTGCATGGGGATCATGCGGTCGTTGCGGAGCTTGCCGACCGGGACTCGTAGCCAGTAGCCGTCGTTGCCGATCCGGGTGACCGCGTCGGCGGCGAGTTCGCAGAGCTCGGTGGCGCGCAGCCCGGAGCGGGCGAGGACCTGGGCGACGAGCCGATAGCGCGGGAGGGGATGGTTGCGGGCGGCGGCCATGAACGCGGCGGCTTGCTGGTCGGTGAGGAACTTGGGGATGGGCTCGGACCGGGGTGGGATGTCGCCGTGGAGGATCGGGTTCCGTCCGGGGGCGTCGGGCCAGTCCCACTCGATGAGCCGTTCGAGGAAGATCCGGATCATCCGCAGCCGGTGGCGTTGGGTGTTCTTGGCCAGCGTGTCGCCGTCGGCCCGGCCGGGCTGGCTGGCGAGCCACACCTTGTAGTCCTCGACGTGGGCTCGGGTGATCTGGTTGACGATGACCACGTCGGTCTCGGTGGTGAGCCAGCGGGCGAGCTGGCGCAGCGTGGTATCGGCCATCTCCACGCTGCGAGGCACGAGGAACGTGGTGAGCTGCAGCAGGTAGCGGCGCATGGTCGCTGTGAGCTGCGGTGCCCGGGCCGACAAGACCGCCCACTCGCGGTTCGAGGCGTTCGACGGGAACCACGGCTCGACATGCTCGACCGCGGGTGCGGCGATCATCGGTTCATCGCCTGCATCGCGACGAGTTCCGTGGCGGCATCCGCGTCGATGCGTTCGGTGGCGCGTCGGTACTCGCCGGCGAGCCAGTCGTCGGTGAGGTGCAAGTAGATGCGGGTCGACTCGATCGAGACGTGACCGGCCTGGGCCTGCACCGCTTCGAGTTGCACGCCGGCCTCGCGTAGCCGGGTCAGGCAGGTGTGGCGCAGCTGATGACACGTCGCCTTCTCCAGGCCAGCTCGAGCGCGGGCGGCCTGCAGGATCTTGTCGACACCATCGGCGGTCATCGGCTTGCCACGGTTCAGGCCTTTCAACGTCACGAACACCCGATCCGTCTCGCAGCCTCGTGGCCGTTCGTGGTGGAGGTAGTCGCCGACCGACGCGAAGAACGTGTTCGAGATCGGGATCACCCGCTGGTGGCCGCCCTTGCCCTCGGCGATGAACAACGACCGCTCCGGCACCTGGACATCGCCGAGACGAAGGCCGAGGACCTCGCAGCGGCGCAGCCCGCCCAGCACCATCGCGTAGACCATCGCCCGGTCCCGATCGGTGCGCAGCGCGCCCAACAGCGCGGTCACCTCGGCCGGGGCGAGAATCTTGGGGAGCGTCCGCGGCACCCGCACCAACGGCACCTGCGTCCGTCGGCCGCCACGTCGACGCGTCGACAACCCACGCGGCACCGGGCTCGACGCGACCGGCGTGTCACCACGGGCAACCAAATAGGCGTAGAACCCCGACACCGACGACAACCGGCGGGCGATCGTCCGGGCCGACAACCCCGACTCGCCGTCACTGATCCGCACCACGCTCCGGTCGCCGCGCTGGTCAGCGACGAAGTCGAAGACGTCCGCCGCCACGACCTCGACCGGATCCTTGTCGACGACCGTGAAGAACGTCTTCAAGTCATGGGCCACCGCCCGCAACGTGTTCGGTCGGCACCGGCCAGCAACGAACGCCAAGTACGAATCGACGAGCGGATCACCGAGCGCGAAGCGGGCCTCCCCACCCACGGTCGAAGTTCGGATCAGACACGGGAACTCGTTCATCCCCGCATGCTCCAGCCCCCAGCTGAAAGACACGGGGATGCCACATAGATCATCCGTGTATTAGGCGATCGGGGACAGGGCTGTCAGGTCCGCCCCGTCGCGCGTCTGGGGACAGATGTTGATGTTGTCCCAAGCCGTGGCGTGGGTGTTCGCATCGGTGATCCCTCAGCGAGGGGTGGGGTGCGGCAACGCTGATCGCCTCACGATCCCCCGGACGGCGCATCGCACTTCGTCGCACATCCGACGCGTCCGTGGTAGTGCTCAATGCCGCTTCGGCGGCGGCTCGGATGGGTCACCTCCGGCGCTGGACGTGGTCGCTGCCGTTCCGGTGACTCGAGCGAGGGACTCGTTCCGCACCCGTCCGATGTCCTCGTCCACGAAGCGGGACGCGGATGCCAGGATGAAGCCGGCGGCGGCCGAGACCGGCACCATCACGATCATGCTCGCTTGGATTCCGAGGACATCGGAGATGGCGCCGATCAACGGCAGGAAGAGCGCGATGCCTGGGATGGCGAAGACCGACATCGTGGAGAAGGCGGCGGAACGGACACGGGGTGGCGCAACGAGCGACACGAGCGCGTAGAAGGCGGGGGCGAGTGTGCCGATGCTGGCGGCGAGCAGGGCGTGGACGCCGATGGCCACTGCGACGTTGGGGGCGTAGGCGAGCAGTACGAGCAGGGCGCCGTCGACGACGCCGACGACGGCCACGAAGCGCAGCAGGAAGGCGGGCCGTTGCACGGCGATGCGAGCGACAACCGGCATGGCGAGGAACACGCCGGCGATCTGGAGAGGTTCGATGCCGGCGGCGATGAACCCGCGATGGGCAGCGTTGAGACCGTAGACGTCCTCGTAGACGAGCGAGAGCAGGTTGGGGATCCCGAACAGCGCGATACCCAGGAAGGGCACAGCCATCCAGATGCGCCGCACGGTGCGCACGCGGGCGAGCACGTGCATCGTGGCCCAGACACGTTCGTGCTGCTCCTCGACGCCTGCGGCTGACTCGTCGGCGCCCGCGGCGCGGCGTTCATGGGAACCTCGGACCGGTTCGCGGAGACGGAGGGAGAGCAGCACGAACACGATTGTCGGAAGGCCGAAGAGGATGAACGGGGCCCGCCACCCCAGGTAGTAGGCCAGCACTCCGGCGGACAGAGGACCGATGATCTGCCCGACGGAGTTCGCCTGGCGGTGAGCGGAGAAGACCTTCACCCGGGCTGCCGGCTCGTAGTAGTCCGACAGCAGCGACGAGTGTGTCGGGGTCACCACCGCTCGGCCGCCGCCGGCCCCGATTCGCATGACGATGAGGATCACCACGGACAGCGCCAGGCCGGTGCCGACCGAGAACACGGCCCACAGCGCTGCGCCTGTGGTCGCGATTCGCACGCGGTTCCTACGGTCGCAGTAGAACGACAGCGGCACCTCGACGAACAGCACGGCAATCGTGCTCGCCGCGACGAGCGCAAGTGCTCCAGCATCGCTCAGGCCGAAGTGGTCGCGGATCTCCGGCAGAAGAACGGCGAAGGCGGTGCGGTCGAGTTCGTCGACGGCGTTGAGGCCGAACAGCACCACGAGAGGGAACGCCGGGGCGCCGAGGGTGACTGCGGAGACGCGCCACTCATCCAGCAGCCGACGCAATCCGTGTCGGCGCCGACGATGTGGTGCCTGCGGCATCAGCTGGTATGACGTCGGTCGATGACCCTGATGGGAAGCGTTCGAGGTCCTCGGACTTGCCCCGCTGACCACCGAACGGCCGCTGGATCGGCCAGGTCGAAGGTCGGGAAGGCTTCGAGCCAGACTTCGAGTGCGACACGCAGTTCCATACGGGCGAGGTGGGATCCGAGGCAGCGGTGGATGCCGAGCCCGAAGGTGGCGTGGCGGTTCACCTGCCGGTCGATGATCACGTCGTCGGGCCGGTCGAAGGCATCGGGGTCCCGGTTCGCGGAGGGGAACGGGAGCAGCACCCAGTCGTTGACCTTCATCGGGCAGCCGTTCCACTCCATGTCTTCCTTGACCAGGCGCGCCATCGTCACCGGGGCGTACGCCCGGAGGAGCTCCTCCATCGCCGTGGGCAACAACTGCGGTTCGGCGACGAGCCGTTCGCGATCGGCGGGCGTGCCGGCGAGGTGCCAGAGTGCAGCACCGATGGCGCTCCACGTGGTGTCGATGCCGGCGATCAGCAGCAGTGCGATCGTGCGTGCCACATCGAATGGTTCGAGCTTCTCGCCATGGAGCTCGGACTCGAGCAGGAACGTGATCAGGTCGTCCCGCGGGTTGGCGACGTGGTCCTCGATATGTGCCAGCAGATACTGGAACAGCTCCACCATCCCCTCGGCACGCTGCTCCAGCGGGAGCGCGACTCCTTCGATGACGTGGTTCACGAACCCGCGGAAGATGTCGGCGTCGGACTCGGGAAGGCCGAGCATCTCGGCGATGACGCGGACCGGGATGTGCTGTGCATACTGCTCAGCAGCGTCGACCACATCGTGCCCCCGTACGGCATCAACGAGTTCCTCGCAGTAGGCACGCGTCGCCGGTTCCAGCCTGTTGATCGCCTGCGGAGAAAAGATCGGCAGCAGCATGCGCCGTGCGTCCTGATGGTACGGGGGGTCCGAGGTGATCGGCGGGGCGATCCCCTCCGGAGCGAACTGCACGGGCGGTCGGAACTCGCTCATGATCACGTTGCGTGACGTGAACCGTTCGGTGTCGTAGGAGATGGCGGCGACATCATCGAAACGGGTCGGGAGCCACGCTCCGCCGTAGCGGTCGGTGTGGGCGATGGGACACGACTCCCGCAACTCTTCCCATATCGGATACGGGTCAGCGGCCCAGACGTCATCGGTGGGATCGAAGTCCGTCGTCCAATCGGTGACCGGTTGATGGTCTCCCATGTCAGCTCTCCTCGATCGTGATGGCCTGCTCCGGGCAGTTGGCGACCGCAAGGCGGGCGCGGTTCTCCTGGTCACTGGGCACGGCGCCGTCGCCGATCTCTCGGCTCTCGCCGATCTCGTCGGGCTCGAACAGGGCAGGGGCGATGGCGTAGCACCGCCCATGACCTTCGCAACAGTCCCGATCGACACGGACCTTCATCACTTCGGATCCGTCTCGGTGGCGGGCACGCGGATGATGTCGACGAGGCGCCCTACGAGCGCAGCCCAGTCCTCGTGATCGACGGGAGGGAGATCGAGCGCGGCCACCGCCATCGAACCCATCGCCACCATCAAAGCGAACCGCACGACCGCCTCGGCCGGGAGCTCCCGGTCGACTTCGCCGATCGACTGAGCGGCCCGCAGCAGAACGGTGAGCTGGTCCTCGCGCTCGAGCATCCCCCGTGCCAACACCTCGGCAACCTCGGGATGGCGTTTGGCGGCGACCACCGCCTCGATCAGCAATGTCCTCTCGCTGCCTGTCCTCCGATCGAGCGACCGGCCCCGCGCCTCCAGGAACGACGCGAAGTCGTTGACCTCATGGCCCCCGAGAAGACGGTGGAACTCGATGTCGGCATGCGCTCGCAAGGTCGCCACGAACAGCTCGGCCTTGCTCGGGTAATGCGCATAGATCGCACCGCTGCTGAGCCCGGCCGCAGACGTGATCTGCGAGATGGTCGCTCGCTCGTAGCCCAGCCGTCCGAACACGTCGGCAGCGACATGGAGCAAATGTTCCCGTGTCTCGTCAGCACTCACCCCAGCGATGCGACCCATACCAAAACATAACGAATGCGCGTTTTTTAGGCAAGCGCCAGTTCGCGCCGATGCCACGTCGAGTCGGCCATGTAGGGGCGACGGAAGCCGGCCAGCCGTTTTCTGCGTGTGCAACCCGGCCGCTCATCATCGGTGGCCAGGTCAACTTGGAGCGATCGCGCCACATCGCTCTGACACGCGGCGCGTCAACGCACGCAGGACTTCCTTCTCCGACTGCCCTCGGCGGGCTTGCGGTCCTAGATCACGCGGCCCGCACCTGCTCGAACTCCTCGCCGAAGCTTGGTAGATCGGCAGATCTCTCCTCGGTCCCAGAACGCGACGACGATCTCGACGGGAGCATGACTCCGAAGTGCCGGTCGATGTCGCTTTCGTCGGGTGCCCCCAAAGATCGGCGTGGGCCCGATCACTGGCGGTGTGGGTCAGCTGGGGCCGGCCTGTCGGGTCACTTCGTTGATGGCATCGATGACGGCGTTGGGACTTGAGAAAGGCATCTCGTGGCCGCACTCGACGTGGACATGTCGGCCGAGCGGGCTGAGGGCGGCGAGCTCTTCGTGCATGCCGTTCCATGTCGCCTGGTCCGCTGGGTCCGCGTAGTTCAGGTCGCCTGTCAGCACAATGACTGGCACATCGGGTACACCTCGGTCGACGATGGCCTGTGCAACGTCGGCGAGAAGGGCTGGGCCGTTGTCATGCTCGGCGACGAAGCCGTCGAGCCGTGCGCTGAGGGCCGGCGCGAGCTCTGCCATGGCCCTCGCTCCCGGTCGGGCTCGATCACCCCGCGCGCGAACAAGGAGCCGCACCGCGTGCGCAGGCAGCTTCGCCAAGGGCCGCGGTGCCCTGGACAGCAACCGGACTGCTCGGAGCAACGGTCCATCGCTGGCAGGCATGCGATTCAACTGGTCGGGATGACTGGACTCGACGAGCACCATGCCGGCAAGCAGCTCGGGATGGAAGGCGGCGAGCGCCAGCGCGTGGATCCCGCCGCGGGAATGGCCCACCACGATCACCGATGTCTCATCGACACTGCGGATGACGGTCGCCATCGCAGCAGCCATGCCTTCGGCATCCCATGAAGCGGGCGGCCCGCTGCGCCCGATGCCGGGTCTGTCCCACAGGATCACCCGATTCTGCATGGCGATGGTCGGAGCGACCAGGGACCAAGCTTCGAGCGGCATGCCGAGAGCGGAGTCGAACAAGACCACTGGCGAGCCGTCGCCGGCGGAAACGACTCGCACCTCGCCATCGCCAACGTGCACCCGAACTTCGACGGAGCCCCCCAGTTGCACGGCCGTGAGTTTGTCAGGCCGACCGGCATCGGACACTTGCCCCGAGGTGCCGCACGGGGCGAGGGCGTCAGCGTGCCCCCGATTCCCACACCGGGAACGACCGACTGCGACGGTGCAGGCGAGCTCGCGTACGACGAGACTCGGGGTCATGGCTCTGCACGAGTTGCCCCGAGTCGATCAGCTCAACCTCGCGTCCCTGGAACTTCCAGACACACATCCGGCCGCAAGGCTGGGACGCACGGTGCCTGTGCACGGATTCCTGATTCACCACCCGGACGGAGCGATCCTGGTCGACACCGGCGTCGGATTCGGGAACGACTTCATCGACGAGCTGTACCGACCGAGCTGCACCGCGCTGGACGCTGCGCTAGCGAGCTGCGAAGTCGCTGTTGCGGATGTTGTCGCCGTGGTGAACAGCCACCTCCATTTCGATCACTGCGGGCAGAACCCTGTGCTGTTCGGTGGCTCGACGAGCTTCTACTCCCAGGACATCGAACTCGGTGCGGTGACTGCCGATGATTACTACACCGACCGCCGGTGGGCGCTGTGCCCGCGGTCCCAGCAACGAGTGGTCAACGGCGACGAAGAGATCGCCGAGGGCGTGACAATCCTTTCGACGCCTGGACACACCGCGGGCCACCAGTCGGTCCTTGTACAGGCCCGTGATGAGCGGGTCGTCGTTGGGGGACAGCTGGTGTGGCACGGCGACGAACTCGAAGCCGAGGTCGCAAGCGCCGCGAACGTTGACGACATCGCCGAACTCAAGCAGGCCGCCGTCGACTCGATCAGGCGCATCAAGTCTCTCCATCCGTCGATCGGTGGTGCTCCCCACGAATGGGTCGTCCCCCAGGGTTCAGTATGATCGGTCCGCCAGCCGGCGGTAGGTGATCTTGCGAATGTCCCGCTGGGCGGCCGACCACTCTCGCGTCTACCGCCCGCCGTGCGCGAGCCGAACCGATTCGGCGCGGGAGTACGTGTCGCTCGGGGTCGAGTGACAGCGACGAACAGTCGTAGGGCGCTGTCGTCGCTGAGGTTTGCGACGCTGTGTTGACGGTCGAAGGACGATCACTGGCAAGGAGCGCGCTCCCGTGACGGCCTCCATCTGGCGTCTGGCCGCGCACGCGTTCTCGGGTCCCAACCTCTGAACCTCCGCAGGACGTCAGCGAGGTCGGGCACGTACGGCGGCGTGAGCGCCACCGAGGGACGTGAGCGCCAGCTGCTCTCGACCAGCGCGCGTTCTGAGGACCGACGGCCGCAGGGGCGGCCGCCGCTGCCCGGCTCCGGCTTTCATCCGCACGCGGGCAGGCTGGTCCAGGACCTCGAACCCGCCGGCCTCGATCATCCGCACGAGCCCGGCGACGTTGGGCTTCCACCACCAAGGGCGGCCCCGTCCGTCGAGACCCGCCAGGGGACGCTTGCGGAACAGGGCCGAGAGCCCCGCGTCCACGGCGTCGACGATCAGCGCTTCACCTGCGCACACCGCTCGCGCCCGCTCGAGAGCGAGCACGGGGTCGCGGAGGTGCAGCAGCAGGCTGCCCACGTACACGAAGTCGAACGTACCGATGTCCTCGGGATCGAGGTCGTAGACGCTGAGCGCATGCCGCTCCACGGACGAACCCATGGCGTCCCGCGCGATCTCGAACCCCACACCTCCAGCCTTCCGGCGACCGACCTGATCGATCACATCGGCGTCGCTGCCGTGGGGCCAATCCCACTGGAGCGGGTCGAGCAGATCGATCGCGACGACTTCGGCCGCACCACGCTTCTCCATCTCGAACGCCCAGACGCCGTCGAAGGTGCCGATGTCGAGCGCCCTCGTCCCCGACATGTCCTCGGGCAGGACCTTATCGGCGGCCTTGCGCATGTCGATGTAGCCCGGGGTGACGATCCCCGGTGCCAGCTCGATCGTGTGGTACCAGTCGGTGACCTCGCCGATGCGGGCCCGTAGGGCGTCGTTGTCCATCGGTGTCCGTCCCGTTCGATCGATCCGTCGTCTCGGTGTTGGTTCGAGGAGCCGACAGTCTGGTGCCGACGTTCTGGACGCGCAACCGTACCTTCGGCGAGTGTCACGCAACGCGTACCCGCCTGACGTGCCACTAGTTCAGGGGACGTCGTAGCCCCAGGCGGCAGCCGCCTCGCAGAGGGCATCGAAGTGGAGGCCGCGCGGAAGGTCCGACCAGTCGACGTGGAGCGCGTACCAGCACGGCGCGGGGCCCGTGTTCCTCTTGTCTTCGGGCACGTTGAGCGCCGCGGTAAGTCGCTCAGGCGAGGCGGTGTGGCCGATGTGTGTGAGGATGTCGGCGAGCAGCGCCTCGTCGAGGTCCTCGATGCGGTACGTGAATGAGGCGTACTTGGCCGCCCGTGTGTTCCAGTCGACCCACCAGCGCATCCCATCGACCAGCTCGTCGCCGGACGGGTCGAAGTGGGCCCGCATGTAGTTCTTGAAGATGGGCTGCTCGGGCCGGGGCCGGTTGAAGAACCCTGCTCCGGCAAAGCTGCCGATGACCTTCAATGGGTGCCTGAGTTGCAACAGGACGGTGCCATTGAAACGGTCGAGGCGGGGAACGGCTTCCCACGAGACATCACCGTCGAGTCGTAGTCCGCGGCGGCGGATCATCTCGTAGGTGCGGGAGGCGACCTCATGGGACGGGTTGCGGTCAAGGACGCTGGGGTCGCGGAGTCCGGCTGGGTAGGGCCGGAACCAGAGCTCGTGTCCGACCCGGAGCCCGGTGCGTCGGAGCACGAGCGCCATGTAGGTCGTGCCGCAGCGACCCGTCCCGGTGATCACGAACCGCATCGGCGGCGACGCTACTCCAAGTGTGCGAACTCCCCCGCGGTCGAGGGCGATCTTGTTGGCGAGCGTCTCGGCGGCGACGGTCTGCGCCCCGGCCCGTGTCGCCTGGCAGTGATCGCGAGCGGGACAATAGGGAGCCCTCGGTGACTGAGCTGAGCTGAACGGCTGCTTCGCCGGCGCAACGGCGTTGCGGGGACGAGCGATCCTTCGGGGTGAGCAGCGCCAGATCCGGTCACGCCCACCCCACACACTGGGTCTTCACCGCCGACGAGGAGACCATCGATGAGCGACCGCAGACCCGAGGCGGCTCTCCGAAACCTTGGCGTTGCTCCGACCAGGGTGGCGGTTGGCAGGCGGCACGCGCGGGCCCTGACCCGGGCGATACCGTGAAGGGCGTGGCCGACGACCATGTTTGGACCGCAGAGGAACTCGAGCGGCTCAGGCCTCAGGACCGGCAACGTCTGCTCGACGAGCGCGTCGTGACCGACGTGACGACACTGCCACCGGACTTCGTCGAACGAGTTCGCCGGGAGGGCCGCGAACTCATGGAACAGCGCGGCACCGCTTCTCGGACCGCCGATGGCGGCTGAGCGACGGACTGTCAGGGTCTCGCCCGCCGCCTGGACCAACTCGACGCCCAACTCCGCCAAGAACGAGGCCCGGCTGCTCAGCCATCGGTGGCTGACTTCATCGTCCTCGAGCTTCCGGCCGTGATCGAGCGGTTCGCGACTGGCTTCGACGACCTGCCAGAGATCACCGACGGCACGCCAAGTGGCCGGATGCTCATCGCACCGGGCTGTTCGGCCTACGTCGTCTACGGCGTGCTCCTCGATGACGGAGCGATCGAGATCGTGGGCATCAGCATCGACCCGTAGGCCCCACCCCAGACCAAGCTGACCAGCCGGTCGAGCCTCGGTATCGACGTCCGAGTGGTCACGAAGTGGTCACGAACGACGCCAGACCACTCCGCACGCAGCCGGACGAGCTGGGATAGCCTGGGCCGTTGACCTGCGAGAACGCGCACCACGGCGGACCCAGCCGGATCAGACAACACGCCAGGTTCGGCCTACGGATCAGAAGGTTAGCTAGGGACCGAGCGTCCGAGACGCGAGCCCGGACCCCGGCTGATCTGCGATCCATCGCGTCGGGTGGAGAGAGTTGGCTTGCCGCCGTCAGTCAGTTCACCGAGTCGGTACCGGCGGGTGGTACGTCTCGCCGTCGATGACGGAGGTCATGTAGCCGGCGTAGGCGATCTCGCCGACGAAGGCGTTCAGCACGGTGACGGTGAAGCCGCCGGGGCTGGTGATGCGTGAGCCGACGAGGTCGCCGTCGGTGTCGGTCACGATGAGGTTGGAGTGCCATGTGACCGGTCCGGCGTTGCCGCCCTCGTTCGTGATCGTTTCCGTGCCGTTGACGTAGTGGACGCCGTCCATGGTGAAGTCCCGGTAGACGGTGACCACGTCGAGGACGAATCGGCCGTCCGGCGTCGTCGTCACCTGCACGGTGGCAGAGCCGGTCTCGCCTTCGACGAGGCTGTC
>JAHWKP010000190.1 GCA_019347775.1 Actinomycetota bacterium
CGGGCCAGACCCGGCGCCACGTCCCCGACTTCGCGTTGATCGACCGCCAGGGCCTCATCACCATCGTGAATGTGAAGCCGGCATCCCGTCTTGGCGACGCCAAGGTGGCGGCCACCTTGGCGTGGGCGGGCGTGGCGTTGCCGGGTTGGCTCCAGCTTCTGGGACGCCGACCGGCTCCGGCGGTTCCGGGTGTGGCGGCTCCCTCGCCCGACCTCGTCAAAGCCGCCGCCATTCTTGTCACGAACGTCCACACGCTCGACCGGAGCCTTCGAGGCCTGGAATCCGCCTGTCGAGGAACCCCTCATGTCTCGAGACAGCCCGCGGTGCAGACATCGACTCACGCCCCTTGAGCGCCGACTGGCGGAACAAGCCGCGGAACACGCCGCCCATCCGCAGACCTAGGAGTTCGCCAAGTAGCCCGGACCTCGCGGCGCACCGGACCTGCTCCGCTCGCCATGTTCAGGCGGCACAGCTCGTCGACTTCGTGCGGAACCTACAGCGGGTGTAGGAGGAGACTATTTCTGAGCAATGGCGAGAATTGATGAGCATTGGTTGAACAATCGACGCGGGTCTACATGAGCAGGCCGACTCATTACCGTGGAGGGATGACGCGAGGAACGTACCCGTCCTCTGGCGATCTCGAGATGGCGAAGCAGCTTCACCAACTCGTGACGGGCTACCGAGTGAGCCAGGTCGTCAGCGCCATCGCTCGTTTCGGCATCGCTGACCGTCTGGCAGACGGGCCTGTCGGCCTTGACCAGCTCGCCGTGCGCCTCGACATCGCCCATGACCATCTCTACCGCTTGCTGCGGGGGGCGGCGAGCATCGGATTGATCGAGGAGGTCGAGCTTCGCACGTTCGCGCTTGCTCCACTGGGCGAGCCGCTCCGCAGTGACGTCGCCGGCTCACTTCGAAGCTACGCCATGGCCCTGACCGCGCCCGGCCACTGGCTTCCATGGGGCCGCTTGCCCCACGCCGTCGTCAGCCGGCAACCCCAGGTCAAAGCCAGCCTCGGCAGCGATATCGTCGAGTACCACCGCCAGCACCTAGACGAGGGGCGCCTCTTTGCCGAGGCGTCATCGCACTTCACTGAGCTCCTCAGCGCTGACATCGTTCGCCTCTACGACTTCTCCTCCTGCCGGCACGTCGTCGACCTGGGGCGGTGGCAAGGAAACCTCCTGGCAGCGGTGCTCGCTGTCAAGCCGGCCGCCGGGGGCCTCGTGCTCGACCATAGCGACTCGGCTGGGGAGGCACGGGCCCGGCTCGAACGCCGCGGGCTGGGTGAGCACAGCGCGGCCGTCGCGGATGAGGGCTCGGTGGCACTGCCGCCGGGCGATGTCTACCTCTTGGAACAACTGCTCGAGGATCGGCCCGATGACGAGGCCTCAGCCATCCTCGCGAACTGCCGCCAGGCGATGGCCGGTGATGGGCGGGTCGTCCTCGTCGAGGCAGTCGCGCTCGCCTACGGCGAGGGAGCGTGCTCGGAGCTGTCGGACCTGGACGCGCTCGTGGTCACGGGAGGTCGCCAGCGCAGCGCGGACGCCTTCCACACCGTCTTCGCCTCCGCGGGACTCGAGCTCCAGCTGCTGACCAGGACGGAGATCCAACCCGATTTCGCCGTGCTCGTCGGAGTACCTGCCTGAGGCGCCCCCCTTGCCTACTTGTAGGCCACGCCAGCGCTGGTGGGCCCACCAAGGGGAATCACCTCGACCGAGCGGAAGCCGACCTCCGCGCACCATTGCCGCAGGTCTGCCCCCGTGAAGTCGAACGCGTCGCCGAACTCGATCAGCATGTTCAGCGACATCAGCAGCCCGAACGCGTTCTCGCACCGGGCGTCGTCGATCAGGTTCTCGATGATGATGAAGACGCCTCCCTCAGCTAGGGCCTCATAGGCCGCGCCGATCAGCTGCTTCTTCCGCTCGAGGTTCCAGTCGTGGAGGATCAGGCCCATCGTGATGACGTCTGCGCTTGGGAGGGGATCCTCGAAGAAGTCGCCCGAGGCGGCAGCGACGCGATCGCTCAGCCCCGCTGCGGCGATCGTCCGCTCGGCGATCGGCGCGACGACCGGCAGATCGAAGCTCGTGCAGCGTAGGTGGGGGTGGTGCGTCGCGAGGATCGTGCAGAGCTGGCCGGTCGCGCCTCCGATGTCGCAGACGGTCTCGTACCTCGAGAAGTCGAACTTCTCGGCGAGGGCGTGCAAGTTCCCGAGCGAGATGCCCTGCATCGCCCGCATGAACTGCTCTAGCTTCGCCGGGTCGCTGTAGAGCTCCTCGAACATCGGCTTGCCGCTGTGCTTTACCTCGTTCTGGGGCGCGCCCGTCTTGAGCGCCTCGGTCAGATCGCCCCAGAACCGGTAGAGCCGCGCGTTTGACATCTCGAGGATCCCGCCGATGTAGGTCGGGCTTTGCTTGTCGAGGAACGCCGCGGTCTCGGCGGTGTTGCGATAGCGAGCGTCGCTGCCCTCCCCGTCGCGCTCGAGGAACCCGAGCGCGACGAGCGCATCGAGGAAGTCATAGGTCGCTCGCGGATGGAGCCGGAGCCGGTCCTGGAGCTCTCCGCCCCTCAGCGCCTCGCCGTCGAGGTGGGTGAAGAGCTCGAGCTCGACCGCCGACAGCAAGGTCTTCGAGGCCCAGAAGCCCATGCCGACCTGCATGATCTGGGACGGGTCCGGCGGTTGCGACATGCGTGTCCCCCTGTTCTGAGCGAGTCGGCGAAAGATACCCGTCGGCCGGCGTCGGGCACCGCGGCCCAACCAGGATCTTGGGCGAGAGCTCCGGACGCCGGATCTTGTGTCTGCCGTAGGGTGCAGCGGTCGAAGCAACAGCTGCCAG
>JAHWKP010000191.1 GCA_019347775.1 Actinomycetota bacterium
AGGAGGGGAAGTGGGGCGCCCGTCACGCCCTCGACTATCACGTCGTCGGCTCCGACGCGTCCGGGGTGGTGCTGAAGGTCGGCTCGGCCGTCCGGAACTGGAAGCCGGGCGACCGGGTGGTCATCCACTGCAACTATCTCGACGACCAGGACCCGGGGGCCCACGACGACGCCATGAAGGCCGCCAACCAGCGCATCTGGGGATTCGAGTCCAACTTCGGTGGCCTGGCCGACCTGACGTTGGTCAAGGCCAACCAGCTCATGCCCAAGCCGGCCCACCTGATCTGGGAGGAGGCGGCTTGCAACGCGCTGTGCAACTCGACTTCGTACCGGATGCTGGTCAGCCACAACGGAGCACAGATGAAGCAGGGCGACACCGTGCTGGTCTGGGGCGCTACCGGCGGGCTCGGCGGCTACGCGGTGCAGTACGTCCTCAACGGCGGCGGTACGCCGGTGGGAGTCGTGTCATCGGCGGACAAGGTCAAGCTGCTCGAAGACCTCGGCTGTGAGGCGGTCATCGACCGACGGGCGGGCAACTACAAGTTCTGGGCCGACGAGAACACCCAGGACGAGTCGGAGTGGCGGCGCTTCGGCAAGGACATCCGCAAGCTCGTCGGAGAGGACCCCGACATCGTGTTCGAACACCCGGGCCGCCAGACGATGGGGGCCTCGGTGTTCGTGGCCAAGCGGGGCGGCACGATCGTCACCTGCGCGGCGTCGTCGGGCTACATGATCGAGTACGACAACCGCCATCTCTGGATGAAGCTCAAGTCGATCAAGTCGTCGCACTTCGCCAACTACCGCGAGGCCTGGGACGCCAACAAGCTCATCGCCCAGGGCCGAATCCAGCCGATCCTTTCTGCGGTGCACCCGTTGACCGAGACCGGTGAAGCGGCCAATCAAGTCCACCACAACCTGCACGAGGGCAAGATCGGCGTGCTGTGTCTCGCTTCGGGAGAAGGTCAGGGAATCGATGACCCCGAGCTGCGGGAGAAAGTCGGCGAAGACCGCATCACTCTCTTTAGGCGTCACGCGGCACAGAGCGCGTCATGAGCCTCGGTTCCCTTCTCACGGAGGTCGACCACATCGCCATCGCGGTGCGCGACATCGAAGCCGCCGCGGGCTGGTACCGCGACGTGTTCGGTGCCGAGGTCACTCACCGCGAGGTGGTCGAAAGCGACGGTGTCGAGGAGGCCTTGATCAAGGTGGCCGATAGCTACATCCAGTTGCTCACTCCCACCAAGCCGGACTCTCCCGTCGGCAAGTTCCTCGAATCCAGGGGAGAGGGCCTACACCACGTCGCCTACCGCGTCGACGACTGCGCGGCGGCGTTGGAAGCCGTGAAGTCAGCCGGTCACCGAGTGGTGGACGAGGCCCCGCGCCCGGGATCGCGCAACACGACGGTCGCTTTCCTCCACCCAAAGTCGGGCTTCGGCACCCTGATCGAACTCGTCCAGGAGAACTGACTACTCGGCGTGGCCCGAGCGGCGGCGACCGAGATCTCTCGGGCCCTCGCCGGGCAGAGCACCGGTCTCGCCTTCCCGGTCCGGACGGAAGAACCCGCCCAAGAGTCCGACGATGGTGCCGCCGGCGACGGCACCGATGCTGCCGATCACCAGCACCCGCAGACCCACGGCCATGTCGAACAGGGGCAGCAGGCCGATGAAGATCCCGATGATTCCGCCAGCGATCGTGCCGATGATGCCGCCGGCGATCCCGCCCTTCACCTGCGCGGGTGTCACTACGCCGACGCTGGGCGCGGCCCACGAGTCCTGGGACTCCTCGCGGATTGCTTCGTCCATGCGGCGGGGGTCGTCGTCCCCGCGCTGGTCGGATGCGGACGGGAGGTTGGAGTCGTCAGGTGTTCCGGGCGCGTTGCGTGCCATACCTGATTCCTGCCCCGACACGGCTGATCACTACCCTCCTGGGCGTGAGTTGGGAGGGACCGGGTTTCGTCGATCACCATGTCCACCTCCTGCGGGTCGCCGCCCAGGACTGGGGTGACAACTACGACTTGTCCGACCCGGAGTCCATAGCCGCATGGCATCGGTCCGTCGCGTCGAAGCGATCCACGCCGATGGATGAGCACGCCCCACTCGGTCCGCGCCAGGACCTGCCAGGAATGCTCGAGCGCGGGTTACGCCACGCCGCCGAACTCGGGTTGGTCGAGGTCACCGAGGCCGGCATGACCGACTGGGCATATCTGGAGGCGCTGATCGACCGGCGCGAAAGGGACCTCCTACCGGTGCGGGTGCGCATCCTCGTCGCGAGCGGCGCCGCTGATATCAACCGCATGTCGAGGCTCGGCGACCCATGGCTTGAGGTCATCGGCGTAAAGCTCTACAGCGATGGCTGGCTGGGGCCGCGCACGTGCGCCCTGTGCGAGCCCTACGCCGACGACCCGCATTCCGACGGGGTCCTCTTCCTGGACCGCGACGAGCTCTGCCGCCGAATCGAGCCTTACGCCGAGGCGGGCTGGACCGTGGCCACCCATGCAATAGGTGACCGCGCCATCGAGGCGGTTCTCGACGCGTACGCCGCCGTGTGGGACGAGGACTGCGCCGCGGCCGCTCCCCGCATCGAGCACGAAGCCACAGCCGGGCGCGGCGTCAGGCAGATAGACGCAACTCGTGTGGCGCGCTTCACTGGGATGGTAGCCGGCAGTTCCTAAAAACTCGACTTGCATAAATTTATCGCGCTGGAGTTAACAGGGAGTACGGGGTGTGGAAGAATTGGGTGTGGGGACGGAAGTTAAGTTAGCAGTGTGTGCGTTCATTAGAGATCACCCATACTT
>JAHWKP010000192.1 GCA_019347775.1 Actinomycetota bacterium
TCCCGGTGATGACGTAGTTGTCGCCATCGCGCACGGCCCGGGTCTTCATGCTGGCCACGTCGGACCCGGCATCCGGCTCCGACAGGCAGTAGCTGGCCTGTCCCTCGCCGCTGGCAACCCGAGGCAGGTACTTGTTCTTCAGCTCCTCCGATCCCCAGTTGATTATCGGGATCATTCCGAGCTTCGAGATCAGCATCATCAGCGACGTCGAAGCGCACACCCGGCTGAGCTCCTCGATCATGACGGCCTGGGTCACATGGTCGGCTCCCGTACCTCCGTACTCCGCCGGGATTCCCAAAGCCGGCAGCTCCATGGACACGCACTCTTTGAAGTTGTCCCATGGGTACTCGGCCGTGCGGTCCACCTCGGCGGCGCGGGGTGCGATCTTGGCCTCGCAGAACTGGC
The DNA here is from genome assembly GCA_019347775.1 of Actinomycetota bacterium. Taxonomy (GTDB): domain Bacteria; phylum Actinomycetota; class Acidimicrobiia; order Acidimicrobiales; family JAHWKP01; genus JAHWKP01. Next base: position 406 of record JAHWKP010000192.1, read on the forward strand.
GGAGGTGAGTACGAAACTCCCGCTGCTCGTCCTGCAGGGAGAACTGGTTCGAGGTCTCAGTCACCGGCCCAGTCTCGCGCTAGGTGCTGGCGAGGTGGTTCTGGATCTCGGCGAGGAGGCGGTCGCGGGCGTGCTCGACCGTCCAATGACTTACACCCTCGAACTCCACGAACCGGTAGGGCCCTTCGACGTACTTCTCGGTCAACTCGGCCGCTTCGCGGCCCAAAGCGACGTCCTCGCTCCCCCAGATGTAGAGAACCGGTACGGTCACCGCCTCGATCGCCGCCCATTCGAAGCCCCGTCGGTACCAGTTCAGCGCCGCCGTCAACGCGCCCGGCTCCGACAGCACCCGCACGTACTCGTCGACATCGCCAGCCGCGTCGTCGTCGCCGACCAGGCCCCACTTCTCATAGAGCGAGCGCAGGCTCCCCTCGCCCTCACCAAGGAGCACGGATTCGGCCGTGCCCGGTTCGGCCGCGAACAGCCCCATGTACGACGACCGCCGCGCCTGGTCGCCCGAAGGCAGCCCCACGGCCTCGACCAGCGCAGTCGGGTGCGGCGTGGCCACCGCCGTCATCGACCGGACTCGGTCGGGATACCGGGCTGCAACACCCCATGCGATGGCCCCGCCCCAGTCGTGGCCGACTACGTCGAAGCGGTCGTGGCCCAGGGCCTCGGCCAACCCGACGACGTCGCCGGTCAGCGCGTCCAAGCCGTAGGCCGCGACCGGCTCGGGTCGGGCGCCCGGGGAGTAGCCCCGCTGGTCCGGCGCTATCACCCGATGGCCCGCGTCCGCGAGCGGCCCGAGGACATGGCGCCACATGTACGACGTCTGCGGGAAGCCGTGGAGGAGGATGACCAGCCGATCACCGTCACCAGCGGTGCGGGCCCGGAAGACGAGCCCGCCGACCGCGATCTCTTCCAACTTCGGGCTCTGGCTGGCGCTGGCCGCCACTCAGACCCCGGAGTTGGACGAGTTGGAGGAGTGGGAGGACTCGGCTCCGACCAGCGAACGCCAGTCGGTGGGCACCCGCGCCAGCGCGTCGGCAGGCTTGAGCCGCAACGTCTCCTCGGGCACCCGTCCGGCGATCTCGCGCTGGTCCCAGTAGTGGTGGGCGGCGGACTCGAACAACTTCCGCCTCAACTCCACGAGCTCCGCCGGCGGGTCGGGCGTAAGGAAGCCCCAGATCCCGAAGGCGAGTTCGAAGTCGGGAGTGACCGGGGCGCGGTGGAACATCGACGCCCGTCGCAAAGCCACGCCGAGACAGCCCGACACCGCGTCGTCGGCGCTCTCGCCGGGCTGGAGGTGGAGGCGGGGCTCGAAGCGCTTGGCCAGAAGAAGCCCGTAACCCTGGTCAGGCCCGGGTGAACCGAAACGAGGACCGTCCGGGGGACGCTCACCCGAGACGGGGTCGCCGGGGCGGTCGGCTCTCCAGCCGGGATGCGCCGGCAGAACCTCACCCGGAACGATGGCGCCGCGGCGGGTCAAGGCCGGTGACGGCCCCGGCACGTACTCGGGCTGGGCCATCAGTCGACTCGCTCGACCCAGTCCTTGTACTGGCCAATCTCGCCCCGCACCAGCGAGGCGTAGGTCTCCTGGATCTTGCGGGTCATCGGGCCCGGCTCACCCAGCTCGCGGTCGTCGATCGAGCGCACCGGCACCACCTCGGCAGCCGTCCCGGTGAGGAAGGCCTCGTCGCCGACATACAGATCACTGCGCAACAGGTTGGCTTCGCGGACCTCATAGCCGAGATCGGTGGCGACCGTTATGATCGTGTGGCGGGTTATCCCCTCGAGGGCGCCGGCCGCGAACGGCGGCGTCAGCAGCACCCCGTCGCGCACGAGGAACAGGTTCTCGCCCGTGCACTCCGACACATACCCCTGCGGGTTCAACAAGATGGCCTCGTCGTAGCCGGACTTGATGGCCTCGATCTTGGCGAGCGATGAGTTCACATACATGCCGGTGCCCTTGGCGGCCGGCGGCATGGCGTTGGGATCGTGACGGCGCCACGAGCTGATGCCGAGGCGCACGCCCTTGGTGGTGCCTTCGTCGCCCAGGTACTTGCCCCAGGGCCACACGGCCACCGACACGTTGACCGGGCACGGCAGCGGGTTCAGCCCCATCTCCCCGTACCCGAGGTACACCAGCGGGCGCAGGTAGCACTCGTCGAGTCCCGACACCTTCACCGTCTCCTTGCAGGCGGCGACGATGTCGTCGACCGAGTACGGCACATCGATCATGAAGATCTTGCAGGTGCGGAAAAGCCGGTTGATGTGGTCGGTG
>JAHWKP010000193.1 GCA_019347775.1 Actinomycetota bacterium
AGGTGACGGTGCCGCTGCCGCTGGCCCCCGCGAACTCGCCGGTTCCGCCGGTGATCTCGAACGTCCCGGTACCGCCGAAGCGCCCCACGCAGCTCCGCTCGTCGAAGTGGAACTCGTCGCCTTGGCCCTCAACGGTGACGAACAGCGTTCCTTCGGGGAAGACGAACTCGTCGACGACGGTGAACTCGCCGGTCTCCTCGTTGAACTCCTCCTGGACGATGACCTCTTCGCCCACGCTGTTGATGGCGCCAGCCGCCACGACCCGCACCGGCCCCTCGTCGTCGCTGCCGACACCGAACAAGATGAAGCGTTGGTTATCGGCCGGTTGCGCCCCGGCGATTCCGGCCATGCCAGACAAGGCGATGGTCACGCCCAGGGCAAGTGCAACGGCCTTGTTCATGGTTCCCTTCACGGGAGTTCCTCCTCTTTCCGCCTTTGGCCGCCCAATTTCGGGAAGGCGGCGAAGACAGTAGGCCCAGCGGGGAACCCACACAAGCGTCACTTCCCGAGGGAGTGCGCTACGTAGGCCTTGCAGCTTTGCTCGGTGTTCTCTGATGCTCGTCTGGACGACGGTCGGCTCTTCGGAGGCTCCTCACCGGAGCTCGGGGTGTGGCGGCAAGGCCAGACGGGCTGGCTGTGTCACATCGCTCGCTGACTGGCATATTGTGCTCATCTGACACACACTGAGCGAGTCACCATCGGCTCCCAGGGCCGGTTCGTCATCCCCGCTGCCATGCGACGCCACCTCGGCCTCGAGCCCGGTTCGGTCGTGCTCGTTCGCCTGGAGGGGGACGGGCTGAGGCTCGAGCGCCAAGAGGCGGCCGTGGCTCGCCTGCGGGCTCCCTATACCCACGCAACCGGTGGGCCGAGCGTCGTGGACGACCTGCTCGCTGAGCGGGGCGAGGGAGCGCACCGAGACGCCTAGCGTCATCGCCGGCCGAGGTAGACCTGATCCCTTCGACGGCGCTGCCCCCGAGGAAGGAACCGGAAGCGGGCCGGTTTTGTGTCGCAGCGATGACCAACTCGTCGGTCTCTGAGCAGTCAACCCGGCGTTCTCACCGTCGTGTCGATGGCTGGCATCAATGGTGAGGTAGACGCCGCCATCCTCGCCGTCCAGCGGGTGAGAAACCCCAGGCGGCCCGCACGTCGAGCCTGGTGCGGGCTGTGGTCCCGTCAGGCCGCACGGTGGGCTCGCCATCCCCGGCGACGCCCATCCTGACCTCCCTGCCGACCACGTGTTCCTGATGCGGCCTGTGCCTTCTAGAGCAAACGCAGCTGTTCTGGTCTTGCCGCGTGTTCCGGCAACGGCTCCCAGGTTGTCGCTCCTCTGGGCCCGGTGGTTCGCAGCTCAAGGCGCTCGGGAGAGATGGCCCGGGCCCGGCCGTCCTGGTCGTGCAAAGCAATGCTGCCGTCCTTGTGGATCCCTGAGACGACGCCCTCCCGCCACCGGCCTCCTTCTCGCCGGCGAAACCGCACCCGGTCCCCGGCAGAGAGTCCGAGCTTGACCAGAGGAGCGCTGCTTTCCCCCCGCCGTTGCCCATCCCGCCGTCGCCGGCTCAAGCTCCAACCTCCCCGGCGCGGGCTGGCGCCCAGCGCTCGCATCGGTGCGTCAGGTGTACCACGGTTGTACTCGTACACGAACAGCGCCCCGCCGTCGAGGCTCCTTCTTTCGTACCTCTCGAGAGCATGCTGGGCGTCATGGTCCCCGACGTCGAACCCATGCTCGCCAGCCACGGCGTGCCTACCTGGCACCGTGACAGTTGGGTAGAGCCCAAGGTCGACGGTTCTTTCCGGCTACCGATCTGTGAGGCAGAGGACCCCACCTGAATCCACCGTCGCGTTTTCTGTCCGCTCCTACGATCCGCCCGGCATGGACGTCGGGACGGCCGTCGAGTCGTGGTGCTCAGCCGCTCACCTCCGTGAAGCGGCGCCGGCCGGCGTCCTCGACAGCGACACCCTCGCCTGGGTCGCGCGGCGATCGCTCGCACTGGACTGCCCGACCCACTGCCGTTCATTGTCGTCGGCGACTCGATCCTCGAGCCAGCGTAGATGGCCGCGGGCGACGCCGCATAGCCTGTCTCCGAGCACGCGGCTCCGCTACATGCTGACGTCCGTCGTCTCGTAGAGGACCTGGGCCTCGACGAGACTGGCGAACTCCTCCGGTGTCGAACAGCTCGCCGCGCTCCTCGGTGTCGAAGAGCTCCTCGCGCAGCCGTTGAACGTCTCGATGATGGGATTCTTCTCCCCGGGGCGATCCGGCGGGCGAGCATGGTTCACGCTCGCCCGCCAGTCGCTTGAGCCAGCCCATTGGAAGACAAGCTAGGACCAGGGGACTGGCTGCATCACTGTCCTACCGGGAGACGCCTCCGCGGTCGACGCCTTCCGAGCACCAGTGCATGTCGGTATTCGTGCAGTCGTCGTTGGGAAACTTGTCGTTGGCCCTCTCCGAAGCGGTCGGGATACCACCTTGGTCATCGTCCCTACCACCCATGATCGGCGCCATCGGCCCCTCCTCTCCCTTCGGGTACGGCGTGTCCTCTGTGTTCCCGCGGTCCCAAGCGTGTTCGGGTGCCGGAGTGGCCAGACATGCGTATGCGGGCGCGGCAAGCAGCGACAGAACCATCAGGGCAAAGGCGACGAGCTTCATCATCCGCTTCATCTTGCTCCTTTCATTGGCGTTG
>JAHWKP010000194.1 GCA_019347775.1 Actinomycetota bacterium
GAAGGATCGACCAGATCCTGGTCGACGAGGATCGCGATGGCCGATCCCGAGGGCAGGAACTCATCGAGCTCGTGCAACACCTTCGCCCCGAAATAGCTCCAGCCGATCATCGTCAGCCGCATGCTGCCGAGCACTGCTCGCGGGCGGGGTGGGGCGGGCGGCGCCGTTGTGCCGGTCCATGGGGAGATTCGGATGGCGGAGTCGTCCTCGGCTACGACTACGAGTTCGTCGCCTTCGCGGAGCACGCTGTCGGGAGGCGGGTTGAGCTGGACCTCGCCCTCGGATGGCCTGTGCCCGATAACCGAGCAGGTATCGAAGGCAAGCATCGCGTCGGCATACGTGCGGCCGGCCAGTTCGTGGGCCGGCGTGAAGTAGATCTCGTCTCCGTCAAAGTCGAGCAGGTCGGTGAAGACCGACGAGAGCCCTGGCCGGAGACAAGCTTGGGCCGTCACCTCCGCCACGACCCGGTCGCTGGAGACGGTGAGGACACGTCCGCCGGTGACCGACCGGATGATCTCGGAGTTGTCCGAGGCCTCCAACTCAGCGACGATGTGGGCCTGCGCCAGCGCCGGGTCGAGCGCCCGAACGGCAAGCACTGCCTTTATGACCTCCGCATCCGCCGCGCCGCCCTCCGCAGATTCGGGGCGGACCGCGATGATCGCGGTGGCCGTGGCAACCCCGGAACGCTCGAGGTCTGCCGGTAGGGCGGGATTGCCGGTGCGGCACACGATCCGGGTCGTTCGCCGGTCTTCGACCGTCTCGCGCAGCACGTCTTCCATCGCGACCTTGTCCTCGGAGGCCAGGACGACCACCACGGCACGGCGCTCGCTCTCGTTGGCAATGGTGAGCTCGGAGATGATGCGGGGAACCTGGGGCGACCAGCCGAGGATGAGGGTGTGGCCGGATTCGACTACGGCGCCGCGACCTCGCCTGAGCTCCTCTACTTTTGCGTCGACGGCGTTGGCGATAAGGCCGATGAGCACGACCACCAAGAAGACTCCGGCGAGCGTCACGGCTAGGCCCACGAAGCGGATCGGCCACCCGGTCTCGCCGCTGAAGGTGCCCGGATCGAGCGTGCGCAACATGGCCTGCCACATGGCTTCGAGGAATCCGGCGGGGCGCTCGCCGTCGAAGCTGAGTCCGGCCAGCACGACGACGAGGGCGGCGACCGCGACGATCAACAGACTGAGGGCCGTGAGATAGGCAACTACCACGACGGGCCCGCGGGCCATGGTGTTGTCGAAGCGGTACCGCAGGCGGGCCCGAAGCGGGGCGCGAGCGCTCATAGCCAGCCGCTGCGCTTGAACATGCGGTAGAGGATTAGACACCCGGTTGCCATAACGCCGAGGGCGAAGGGATATCCGAAGAACCATCCGAGTTCGGGCATGTGCTGGAAGTTCATCCCGTAGATACCGGCGACCATGGTCGGGACCGCGAAGAGCGCGACGTAGGCCGAGATGCGGCGCATGTCTTCGTTCTGGCGCATGGCGACCTGCCCGAGGTCGGCGTTGAGGGCGCTGGTAAGCAGAGAGTCGATCGCCTCGACGCGCTCCTCCACGCGCTGGAGGTGGTCGTGCACGTCACGGAAGTACTCCGGCAGAGGCGACGGTGAATCGTGCAGGTACCGTCCGGCTGCCAGCGCCGACAGGGGGTCGTCCAGAGGCTCGATGGCCGCCCGGAACTCGAGGACCTCGCGCTTGAGCTTGAAGATGCGCTCGGCGTGGTTGGTCCTGTCGGCGGAGAACACCTGTCGCTCGATTTCCTCGACGTCGTTGTGAAGCCCTTTGAGAACTTCGGAGTAGTCGTCGACGACGCGGTCCACAAAAGCGTGCAGCACTCCCTTGGTCCCCCACTTCAACCGCTCGGGATCGGCTTCCACCGAGGCGCGGACGGCAGCTCCGATGTTGTTCACGCCATGGCGGACGGTGACCAGGAAACGTGGGCCGACGAAGATCATGAGCTGACTGAGCTCGATGACCTCTTGCGGGTCGACATAGCGGGCGGGGCGCAGTACGACGAAGAGCGTGTCGTCGTAACGCTCAAGCTTGGGTCGCTGCGAGGCGTGGATCGCGTCCTCGACGGCAAGCGGGTGCAACGAGAAGTGGTTGGTTACCGAGTCGAACTCCGCCTCGGTGGGCTCCATCAGGCCGATCCAGACGAAGGCGTCGGATTCCTGCGCTGCCCGGGCCGCCTCGTCCAGATCGGCGTAGCGGCCGATCCGGACTCCGGCCTGGTAGACGGCACAGTCGACGATCACAAGGTTTACATTGCCACCGCGGGGAGCCGCCAAGGCGGTTGTTCGTGGCCGTTGGCACCCCCGGCAGGATTCGAACCTGCGACCAAGTGCTTAGAAGGCACCTGCTCTGTCCGCTGAGCTACGGGGGCAAATCAGCGCGGACAACTGTGCCATGTGGCTCCCCGGTTGCCGATGCCTTGGTAGACGGAGGACCGGCGATACGCTCCCTGCCTAATGGCGACTGAACCCGAAGAGGCCGACCGCCCGCGGTTGAGTTGGCCCGAGCACGACCTCGTCCCGGCCTCTCCCCGGGAGAGCGAGCCGATGAGACAGCAAGAGCCGGAGGCTCCTGCGCCCGAGCCCGAGGAGCAGGCCAGCGCATCCG
>JAHWKP010000195.1 GCA_019347775.1 Actinomycetota bacterium
GAGTAGTTCTCGGCGACGAGTGCTTCGTCGGCGAGCACGCGGTGATCAACCCGGGCGTCAAGGTGTATCCGTTCAAGACCGTCGAGGCCAACGCCATCATCAACTCGTCCATCGTGTGGGAGTCGCGCGGGGCGCGCCATCTCTTCGGCCGCCATGGCGTCAGCGGACTAGCCAACGTCGACATCACCCCCGAACTGGCGGTGCGGGTGGCCATGGCGTACGCCACGACCGTCAAGAAGGGAGCGGTGGTAACCACCTCTCGCGACTCCAGCCGCGCCGGTCGAGCCTTGAAGCGCGCCGTGATGGTGGGACTCAACGCGGCCGGCGTGGACGTATCCGACCTCGAAATCGCCACAGTGCCGGTGACCCGGTTCCAAGTGCGCGCGACCCAAGGGCAGGGCGGCCTAACGGTCCGGCTCGATCCGAACGATCCCCAGTCGGTGAACATCAGATTCTTCGACGCCGACGGTCTCGACATCGACGAGGTCACTCAGCGCAAAATCGAACGGCTCTTCTACCGAGAGGACTTCCGTCGCTCGATGGCCGGCGAGATCGGCGACATCGGATTCCCCGCCAGAGCACTCGAGCGCTACTCCGACTCGTTGATGGCCACCGTCGACACCAAGGGCATCGTGGCAGGCGAATTCAAAGTCGTACTCGACTACGCGTACGGATCGGCCAGCTTCGTGATGCCCAACGTGCTGTCGAAGCTCGGAGCCGAGGTACTGGCGGTGAACCCCTACGCCGCGACCGCCGGTGCGGCCAGCTTCGACCGCGAGAGCCACGCGGCGCGGGTAGCCGACCTCGTGCGGGCTTCGGGTGCACACCTCGGCGCGGTGATCGATGCATCGGGCGAGCGTCTGACGCTCATCGACGACAGCGGCCGTGTCCTGGCCCACAACGAGGCTCTGCATGCCCTGATCCAACTCATCACCGCCGACAGTGAGGGCATGAAGGTGGCGGTACCGGTTGCCACCAGCCGTTCTATCGAAGAGTTGTGCCAGGCCAACGGCGCAGAATTGGTCTGGACCAAGTTGTCCACGCCGCACCTGATGGAGGTCGCGTCCGGCGGCGGAGTGACGTTCGCGGCAAGCCAGGACGGCGGCTACATAATCGCCGACTTTCTTCCCGCCTACGACGCGGCCGCCACCATCGTGCACCTCCTCGATCGTCTGGCAAAGCAGGACGTCCGCCTCTCCAAGGTCGTGTCGCGGGTTCCAAAAGTACATATGGCGCACGAGCAGGTCGTCACGCCCTGGGAGCAGAAGGGCACCGTCATGCGTACGCTCGTCGAGCGACTGCCGGACCGGGAAACTCTGCTCGTCGACGGCGTCAAGATCATCCACGAGGAAGGGTGGGCCTTGGTTCTGCCCGATCCCGACGACCCCATCACCCATATAAGGGCAGAGGGATCGACCGAGCGGGAGGCCAAGGCGCTCGCCCAGGAATACGCCCGGCGCATCCGGCAGCTTCTCTAGCCCTTGGATTCAGTCGAGCAGCCTCGCTCCGGGCGACCGGGGTCGCCGCAACCGGTACTAACCGGTCGGCGGCGGTGGGGATACGGCCTCGCCGCACTGTGCTTCGGCTTCGTCGCCGTCACGGCCGGCTTCTCGACCGACGCCTCTCGGCGCGCCAATCAACCCAGGCGCGAGCAGCTGGTGGAGCTGATCTCTTCGCGAGAGTCCCAGATCGCGAAGATGGAACAGGATCTGGCAGAACTGCGCGCCGATCTGCAGCGCGAGGTCGAAGCGGCCAGTCGCGAGACCGCCTCTGAGCGGGCGACGGCAGAAGCTTCCCGCGTGCTGGCGATCCAGGCCGGCGCGACCGCCGTCACCGGGCCCGGTCTTGAGGTCGTCATGTCGGACTCGGAGCGAGTCCCGGGCCCGAATGAGGACCCGTCGCTGTATCGCGTGCACGACGTTGACATCCAGCTGGTGGTCAACGCTTTGTTCTCGCTCGGCGCCGAGGCTCTGGCGGTCGACTCACAACGAGTGGTTTCCACGACCGCGATCCGGGGAGCGGGCGAAACGATCCTGGTGAACTTCCGTCCCCTGGTGCCGCCTTATGTCGTTTCCGCGATAGGTGTCTCGGCCCGGACATTCGAGCGACATCCCGTAGCGCGCCGACTGGCGCGCTGGGAGGACCTGTTCGGACTCGGGTTCCGGCTGCGGGATTCCGAAGAGGTGACAGTCCCGGCATACGCAGGCCAGGTCGGTCTCCGTCACGCCGAGCCAGGCCGCCCGACCGCGTCGACGCCGGCGGGACGGGGCTGATGATCCTCGTCGCCGCAGGCCTGGTGCTCGGGGCGCTACTCGCCTTGATCATGCGCCCGACGGTTCCTCCCGAGTACACGCGCTACCTCGTCGTACTGGTGATCGCGGCCTTGGACGCCTCCCTGGGCGGACTCCGGGCCTGGCTGGAAGGTGTCTTCGCGGAACGTGTCTTCGTGGCGTCGCTGGCATTCAACGCGACGGCGGCCGCGGTTCTTGTGCTCGTAGGGGACCGTCTCGGGGCCGACCTGGTGACCGCAGTGGCCGTCGTATTCGGGTTGCGTATATTCGGAAATCTGACC
>JAHWKP010000196.1 GCA_019347775.1 Actinomycetota bacterium
GCGTCCATCACCGCGGCGAAGCCGAGGGTGGTGATGGCGAGGTACAGACCCCGCAGCCGCAGGGCCGGCAGACCGACTACGAAAGCCACCGCGGCACCCATGACCATGGCGAGCGCCAGGCCGGCGATGTACGACGAGCCGTAACGGCCGGTCACGATGCCCGAGCTGTAAGCACCGACGGCGAGCAGCGCGCCGTGCCCCAGCGAAATCTGCCCCGCGTATCCCATCAGTAGGTTCAGAGACAGCGCCATGGCGGCATAGGTGACGCCGAAGGCGAGCATCGACGCCCGTTCGTCCGTCAACAGTCCGGGCGCGGCCCGCGAGAGCAACGGGGGCAGGATGATGGCCGCGACGACGACCGCCAGAGCAACGAGCTGCCGACGAGTCGGCCGATAGCTCATGCCGCCGTCCGGGTGAGAAGGCCCTGTGGGCGCACGAGCAGGACCACCATGATCAGAATGAAGATGGCGATGATCTGGGTGGCGGGAATCGCCGACCCGAGAAAGATGTAGCTCACGACCTGGTCGACGACGCCGATCACTAGCCCGCCGACGAATGCTCCGGCAATGCTGGTGAGCCCCCCGATCAGCGCGGCGGCCAGGGCCGGCACGAACAGCAGAGTCATTACCCCGGGGAAGAAGATGCCGAGCGTTGGCTCGACGAGCAGCGCCGCGATCACACTGAGGAGCCCAGCGACGGTCCAGCTGAAGGCCGAGACCCGCGCCAGCGGTACGCCGACGAGCCGCGCCGCGTTGGGGTCCTCGGCTGCGGCTAGAACGCCGAGTCCGAAGTCCGTCCTTTGCAGGAACGCGGTCAACCCGACGCCTATGACGAGCGCACATGCCAGAGCCAGGATCTGCGTCGGGCTCACGAAGATGCCGAAGATCTTCGGCCCGAGACCGGTGATCGGTCCGGCTAGAAAGCGGGGGCCACTACCGAAGAACTTGATCTGGAAGGCGACGAGCAAAAGCAGCAGACCGATGGTGGCCACGGCCACCGACAACCGGTCGGCACCGAACATTCGCCGGACCACTATCCGCTCGAAGGCAAGGCTTATCAGGGCCCCGACGATCACCGCAGCCAGGGCGCCTAGTGCCCAGGGCAGGCCCAAGCCGTCCCTTTCGTCTATGACGAAGTAGGCGACAAACAGACACAGGGTGCCGATTTCCGCCTGAGCGAAATTGATGATGCGGGCGCCCTTGTAGACGAGCACGATGCCGACCGCGAGCAGCCCGTATATGCCTCCTACCACCACCCCCGAGATGAGGGCCTGTCCCATGCGGGTCGGCCTAGGTCAGGTGCTCGCGGCACCACGACGTGGTGCGGAACGAAGCTCCGTTCCGGTTGGTGGCCTCCATGGTGAAGAACTGGTAACCGCCTAGGTGTCCTCCGAAGGAGCCGGGTCGGGTGTAGTCGACCTCGCAGTTGGGTGGGACGGTCGCCTTGAAGCCCGACAGCAGGATCCCCGCTATCCGGTTGCGTGTGCACTGCGGCCCGCAGCGCTCGAACAGGTCGTGCAACGCCTTGTTGGCGACCCAGACCTGCCACAAGATGTCGTTGGTTTTGATCCCGGGGCGGTGCTTGGCGTAAACCGCTTCGAACCGGGCGATCTCGGCGCCATAGCCGTGCTCGCTGTACTCCTTGAAGCCGCCCTGCGTGTATGCCGACCAGGCGGCCACACCGTCGATCGGCTCCGGTCCTACGACATCGAGCGTCGTCTGGAACGGGAACACGACCCACCGGTGGGGGTGGTAGCCCTGGTTCTTCGCCTGTTGGATCACTTCGGCCGCGACGAGGGCGTTCTCCCAAAGCCAGACCACCTCGGCCCCGCGGTCGCGCAGGGCGATGATCTCCTGGGTGAACACGCTCTGGTCCTTGTTCACGGGGAGGTCGGCAACGACGTTGGCGCCCATGCGGTCCAGGGTCGCTTTACCGTTCCGGTACCCGGGCTCCCAGTTCTCACTGCGCCGCCACAGGATGCCGATTTTCTTGTCCTTGTACTTCGTCGCGATGTACTCACCAAAGGCGACGCCGGTGTCATCGACGCTCGGGAGGCCGCTGAAGCTGAACCGCTTTCCCTTCAGTCCGGCTTCGACGGCCATGTGGTGGAAGTACAACATCTCGTTGGCCTCGGCCCACGTGCGCACGGCCGGGATCTGGTCGAACCCGATACCTCCCAGTAGCGCAAAGATTTTCTTCGACTTGCACCGCTCGGCCGCGCTAACCGCCTGCTGGGGACTGTAGGAGTCGTCCTCGTAAGTGACGGTGACCTTCCTGCCGAAGATGCCGCCGTTGGCGTTGAGCTCCTGCCAGTAGACGTTGAGATCCTGGGGCCGGATGTCGAATGCCTGGGCGAAGGTCAGCGCGGCTCCGGCCCGACGACCAGCCAGGGCCTCGTCTTCACGCCCGGCCAGCGCCTCGAGGAGGTCTGCCTCACGGGGCGGGCCGAGTGAGCCCGCCGCGCAGGGCGTCGCCCCGAGCAGCAGCGGGATCACGAGCAGCAGCGAGCTCGATGCGCTCCGTGCGGTCCTCCTCACCTGCGCGCCTCCTCTCCCGGTCGCGGAGCCGA
>JAHWKP010000197.1 GCA_019347775.1 Actinomycetota bacterium
GTCGTCGAGTCCGCGTCGAGCGTGCCCTCGAGCAGCTTTCCCTGCTTGTCGCGCACCTTGTACGCGTAGGTCGTAGCCATGAACTACCTCTCTAGATAGGGACCGACATAGGTTGCCATGTCGCTCGGTCCGAACGGCGGAGCCACTTGCGCCCAGCGCACCGGCTGAGGCCGGCTAAGCGCCGGTGGACAGACGGCGGAGGTCCTCCTGGTTGGCGGCCCGTTCCAGGGCCATCTGCATGGAGATCGCCCCCTTCTTCACCAGCTCGGCCAGCGACTGGTCCATCACCTGCATGCCGTACTTCCCGCCGGCCTGCATGGAGGAGTAGATCTGGTGGGTCTTGCCCTCTCGTATCAGGTTCCGGACGGCGGGAGTGGCAATGAGGATCTCGCACGCCAGGGCCCGGCCGTTGCCGGACTGCCTGGGCACGAGCTGCTGGGTGACCACGCCGTTGAGCGAAGAGGCCAGCTGGACGCGAATCTGCTGTTGCTGTTCGGGCGGGAACACATCGATGATGCGGTCGACCGACTGCGGTGCGTCCTTGGTGTGCAGCGTGCCGAACACGAGGTGGCCGGTCTCGGCCGCGGTCAGCGCCGTGGATATCGTCTCGTTGTCGCGCATCTCACCGACGAGGATGACGTCGGGGTCCTGGCGGAGCACCGCCTTCAGCGCCTTGGCGAAGGAATCGGTGTCCTCGCCGACTTCGCGCTGGTTCACCACACAGCTCTTGTGGTCGTGCAGGAACTCGATCGGGTCCTCGACCGTCATGATGTGCTCGTTGCGCTTGCGGTTGATGATGTCGATGATCGAAGCCAGCGTGGTGGACTTACCTGAACCGGTGGGCCCGGTGACCAGAACCAGCCCGCGAACCATCTCGGCCAGCTGGTTGACCGAGGCCGGCAGACCGAGCTCCTCGAGCGGTTTGATCTCGTAGGGGATCACGCGCATGACGGAGCCGACGTTGTCGCGCTGCAGGAAGACGTTCACACGGAACCGTCCGACACCGGGCACGGCATGCGACGTGTCGAGCTCCTTGTTGGCCTCGAAGCGCTCCCGCTGCTTCTGGGTGAGGATGGCGTAGATCATCCGCCGGATCTCCGAACCGGTGAGCACGGGGAACTCCTCGAGCTGACGGATCTCGCCGTTCACGCGGGCGTTCGGCGGCAGGCCGGCGGCCATGTGAAGGTCCGAGCCGCCTAGCTCCACCACCCGCTCCAGGAGCACGTTGATGTGCAGGTCCATCTCGGGTGCCTCTTCGACGACCCGGAGCTTGGGAGCGCCGTCCTCGCCGGTCTCGGCTGCCTGCCCATCGCCGCTCACGGCGCCGGCCGGCGCCTCGGCTACGCCGTACATCGCATTGATGACCCGCTGCAGTTCACCCCGGGACGCCAGAGCGGGGCGGATGCCCCAGTTCGTGGCCTGCTGGATCTCCGACACCGCCTGGGGCGCGGGATTGGCCATCGCCACGAGCAGGTCGCTGCCGTCCACGTCGACGGCCACACAGGAGTGCTTACGGGCGAGGTCGGGCGGGATGAGTCGGTCGAGCGTCGGGTTGATGACGGTCTGCTCGAAGTCGACGAAGCGCATGCCGTTCATGGCCGCCAGCGCGGCCACCATGTCCTTCTCGCCGACGTGGTTCTCGGCCCGCAGCATCTTCGGCAATGACACGCCTTCGTTGCTCTCCCGGTCGAGGAGCTCCTCGAGCACGTCACGGGAAAGGACCTTGCGCTCTACCAGCGCCTCTCCCAACTTCCTCGACTGCAACTGGGCCTGCGTAGGCATTTCTTCTCCCCTGGTCGCCTTAGGCGATAGTACGGACGATCTCTTCCAGTGTGGTGACGCCGTTGGCGACCTGCATCAGTCCGCACTGACGCAAGGTCAACATGCCCTCGTCGATTGCAACTTTGCGGATCTCCGCCGAGTGGCGGTTCTCGGCGATCAGGCGCTCGAGCTCATCGCTGATCGGCATGACCTCGTGTACGCCGAAACGGCCGCGGTAGCCCTTGTGGCCGCAGTGGCCGCATTTGCCAGCCCGCCACAAGGTCTTCGGATTCGGCAGACTCATGTCCCAGCCCCGCCGGACCAACTCCTCTTCCGTGGGCTCGTACTCCTCCTTGCACTTGGGGCACAGGCGACGGGCCAGCCGCTGGGCGACCACGCAGTCCAGAGCAGTTCCCACGAGGAAGGGTTCGACGCCCATGTCGATGAGACGGGTGGGCGTCGAGGCGGCGTCGTTGGTGTGGAGCGTCGAGAGCACGAGGTGACCGGTGAGGGCGGCCTTGATGGCGACCTCGGCCGTCTCGGCGTCGCGGATCTCTCCCACGAGCACGATGTTCGGGTCACAACGCAGGATCGACCGCAGGGCGGCGGCAAAGGTCAGCCCCGCCTTCTCGTTGACCTGCACGTGGTTCACGCCCGGCGTGCGGTACTCGACCGGGTCCTCGACGGTGATGACGTTCTTGCTCGGGTCGTTGATGATGTTGAGCGTCGCCGCCAGAGTGGTCGACTTACCCGACCCCGTCGGTCCGGTGACCAGGATGGTGCCGTAGGGCT
>JAHWKP010000198.1 GCA_019347775.1 Actinomycetota bacterium
CGTCCTTTCCCAAGTCGCGGGTCGGGGATCGGTGCGCCTCGACGTAGGGGAGGGGGATCTGCTCGTGATGGGCGGCACGATCCAGCGCACCTGGCGCCACGGCGTCCCGAAGACCACTCGCCCGGTCGGTTCCCGGATCTGCGTGATGTTCCGCCCGCCATGGCTGGGATAGGAACAAGCTCGTGGATGTCTTAGTCGCCGAGCCCATCACGTTCGACGTCGGCGACAAGATCGTGCACAGCCCGATGGTTCACGCGAGCGTCGGAGGCATCCGGACCAAACTGATCCTGGACTCCGGCGCGTCGGACCACGTCTTAACCTTCGATGTCGTTCGGCGTGCGGGTCTCAAAGAGGGAGCTGCCGAGCCGGGCTTCGACCACGCGGGCGCGTCGGTGCCGAGCGTGATGCTGGGAGATGTGCCGGTCGGGTTGTCGGACACGACGCTGGACCTCGACGGCGTGTGTGCATTCGACGGCCCGGCTGTATTCGAGGACTGGGGGATCGGAGGATTTCTGAGCCCGCAGTCGCTTCATCCGAGCGCCTGGGTCGTGATGGATCTCGTTAGCAACGAGCTCCTCCTCGTCGACGGTGAGCCCTCGGAGATCATCGGCTGGCTGAAGGGCCGCAGCCGCGGTTTCGAGTTGTTGTCGCTCGAGCGGGTGCCCGGCGAAACCGTCGTAGTACCGGGCGCGATCGAGCCTTACGCCACTGTGCCGACGATGCTCAACACGGGGAGCACGGGGACAGAGTTCGCCGCGTCGGCGGTACCCGGCCTCGGCGGCACCCGATCGGAGGGAACTGGCTTTGGGGTGAGCGGAGCGTCCGTGGATGGCGACGAGGCCAAGCACCAAGTCCTCCGCATCGGCGGACGCGCCTTTCCGGTGCCTGTCCTACTCATCCGCGAGTCGATGCCCCCGCCGCCCGGCCTGGTCGGCATGGACGTGCTGGCCGGCACGATTCTCGCCGTCGGCGCCGATCCGGCGCATCCGGTGCTCTGGCTGGTTCCGCCTCGCCCGGTCCTGTGACGGACGAGCTCATGCCGTCGCACACCCGAAAATCGCCGTCGGTTGACGTAGCCAGGTCTTAGTTTCATCGCATGGTCATGACGGTCAGCTTCCCGAAGAGTGACGGCCGTGCTCCGGCACTCTTCGAGTGGGCCGACGGCCTGGCCGCGACCTGCGCGATACACAACCATCCAAAGCGGCTGCCTCACGATCTAGAGCACTACATCGTCGAGGCGCAGTTCCGGCCTCCCTACGGCTTCTGGTCGCTCGCCTCGCGGCAGGCTCCGTTCGACTCGCTCCATCTCGTGCGGGGCCGCTGGCCGAGGGGCAAGCGGGAGTGGCTCGACCGGGTCCGCAGGAAGCACGGCGCGGAGATGTTGAAGGCGGAAGCAGTCGGCCTTGGCCCTATCCACGACCCCGATCTCGACTTGGAGCGGTACTGGCCGAGGCGCGCCCGTCTCCTGCGTAACGCCTACTCGTATACAGCGTCGAATCCGTTCGACCACGCGACCAGGGCCGACTTCGTCGAGGCGCGCGAGCGGTCGCTGACGTTGCGGGCCGCGTGGCAGAGGCTGCCGATGGGCGGAGCCCTCGTCGTGTCCTGGCCGCCGGACACAGCGCCGCGCATAGTCCAGGCCTACAACCCAGACGCCATCGCATTGCGCGCTCAACGCAGCCACGCCAAGAAGCCCGCGCTACATCGCTGAGTCAGGGGAGCCGACTGGCGAATCCGGCGTCAGATATACGCCGATTGCGGGACACTCGCTGTGCGAGTAGCAAGGTAGAAATGACCGACGTCGCCCCGGCCGAGGCCGAGAAAGTGGGCCGCCTTTCGTTTGGCATCGCCCCGCCGAATTGGGGTGCCTTCGGCGATCCCAGCGCTGCGGCCGAACTCGCTGGCGTAGCGGAGGAGGCTGGGTGGGATGGCTACTTCTGCTGGGACGCCCTCCCGGTGCGACCGGAGCCGCCGGCGGTATACGACCCGTGGGTGATCCTGTCTGCGGTGGCGATGGCGACCACGCGAATGCGTATCGGCTCGTGTATTGCGGTCGTCCCGCGGTACCCGCCTCACGTCTTGGCCAGGACACTGGTGAGCCTCGACGTTCTCTCGAACGGTCGCCTGATTCTGGGAGTTGGAATCGGCGATGGCGGTGCCAGCTCCGAGGCTTTCGGTGACGCTGGCGAGGCGCGGGTGCGCGCCGAAAAGCTAGATGAGGCGCTCGACGTCATCACCCGCCTCTGGTCCGGCGAGGAGGTGAATCATCGAGGCCAGCACTTTGTCGTCGAGGGCTTCACCCTTGCGGCTCGGCCCGTGCAGCGGCCGCGGATACCGATCTGGGTCGGAGGGGACAGTCCGCCGGCATTGCGTCGGGCGGCGCGCTGGGACGGATGGATTGGACCGGACAATGCATGGGACGAGGCGACGGTGGAGAAGTTGGGCCAGGTGCACGATCGCCTCGCGGCAGCAGGGGCCGACCCAGGCGTTCAACTTGCTTATG
>JAHWKP010000199.1 GCA_019347775.1 Actinomycetota bacterium
CCTAGCGCCTGGCGGCAGGCGCCTTCCCGTTGAGCGGCAGCCCAGGGGAGCGAGTCAGGACGAAGCGACCTTACCGGCTGTGCTCTGGGCGCCATTGAGTGGTGTGAGCTTCCCCCCGCTTGCCGGACACCTACTGTCAGGCCCTGTCTGCCGCCGGATTCCAAGGGGGAACCGCCGTGCCAAACTCTGGCGGTGATGCCATCGGAGTCGACGCGCGTGCATTGGGGTCCGTCTATGCGGGAGCGCTGATCGGGTCCGTGGTCGCGGCGGTGGTCCCGGAGGCCCTCTTCGACGTCGACTGCATCCGCAGCGTTGCCCATGCAGCCGTCAGCGGCGGCCTCGCGGGCCTCACGATGTGCGCGTCGTTGCGGTGGACGGCATCTCGAGGTGGGCGGTGGCGCCGCCGCGCCGCGCCACCGTCCCTATCGCTTCCACCGCAACCTTCCCTCCGTACCTGACCTGCTGCACCTGGCGACAGGTCTCGGCGCCGGCTCGGCGGGTGAGTACCACGTGGGGCCCCGCTCGAAGGCGCTGGTCCTTCTTTACTCCCGCACGAAGATCTGTGACAATCCCCGACTCTCGGAGAGAAAGGCGGCGGAATGGCGAAGCGCCTCACCTGAACCTGCGGCACGGTCGTGCGTGGCACGACCGAGAACGATCTCTACGAGGTGGTCCAGGCCCACTTGCGGGCCGACCATCCCGAGCTGGTCGGACTCATGGACTCCGAGCAGATCTGGGCCATGGCCGAGCAGGAGTGAGGGCGAGCTCAAGTGGTCCAGACTGACTCGTCGCCGAGCTCGAGCAGGCGCAGATAGCGCGCCTGGAGTAATGGTGCGGGAGCCGTTCCCATCTCCTCACGGAGCAGCGCCCGTATGCGTTCGTAGACGCGCAACGCCTCCGCCAAGTTGCCCTTGCGCTCCAGCGCTTCCATGAGGATGGCGTAGGCCGATTCCCGGTACGGAGAGAGATCGGTCACGGCCCGTGCACTTTGCTCGGCCAGGTTGAGGGCAGGACCGCCGAGTCTGAGTGCGGCCGCCGCGTGGCACTCGAGTCCTCGGATGCGAACGTCGGAGAGCCGCCGTCGCCACTCATCGATCCAGGGCATGTCCAGACCGGGAAGGAAGGGGCGGGCGGCGATGCTCTCGGCGGTCTGGCAGACAAGGAAGGCCCTGGCCCATTCCTCCAGGGCCAGGTGGGACTCCGCTTGGTGGATGGCGGTCCGGGCCGCCTCGACGTCGACCAGGCAGTCCGGCGGAAGGTCGAGCCCGATCTGGGCCTTGCCCGGTATGCGCTCCGGGCCCAGGGCTCGTCGAACCTTGGACAGGCACACCCGAAGCGCCGCGTCGTTCTCCCGGGAGGCGTCGTCGCCCCAGAGGGCCATCAGCAACTCGTCGCGCTCGAGGGTGCGAGATCGGTTCAGCACCAAGTAGGCGAAGAGCATTCGCCCTTTGGCACCAGGGAGGTCGCGCTCTCGTGGGACGCCATCCAGCTCCACGACCAGCCGCCCGCACAGTTGGACACGAGCTCGGGACTCCTTCAACGCCGCTGAAACGTAACGGAAACGCCGGACCCGGACAATCGCTTCCGTCCAGTGATCCAGCGTTCAGCGAGAAAGCGAGGCATCCCAATGCCGACCAAGGAGAACACCGAGATCGTCCGCGAGTTCTTCGACGCGGTGGTGAGCGATCCCAGCCACCTCGACGCCATCTGCTCCAAGGACTTCACGCTCGTGGAGCCGGACCTCTTCCCGACGCCGTTCACCGACCTGGCCAGCTACCGAGCGTTCCTCGCGGACAACCCGCTCTCGGGGTGGGCGTTCACGGTCGCCCACTCGGAGGCGATCGGCGAGTCGGTGTCGATCCGCTATACGGCGCGGGGCGTGTGGGCCGGCGACCCCGTGACGATGTTCCGCAAGGCGAACCTTCAGTTCTGGGAAGGCCGCCTCCAGCGCTATGACGGTGCCCCCGACTCGGACCGCCAGGACGCCGAGGCCAGGCCATGACCGACGTGCATCCTGATGCTCGCCCTGCCGACGTGGGGGCCAGTGCTCCGCCGCCGCTCGAACCCGGCCACATCATGCAGGTCGGCATGGGGTTTTGGCCCTCCAAAGCGCTTCTCTCCGCCGTCGACCTTCGACTGTTCACGGCGCTGGGAGACGAGAGCCTCTCCGCCGACGAGCTCGCGGCCTCACTCGAGCTCCGGTCGCGGGCGGTGTACGACTTCCTCGACGGCCTCGTGGCGCTCGGCCTCCTCGAGCGCGAAGGGCTCGGCGAGGGTGCTCGATACCGCAACACACCCGAGACGGCCGCCTTCCTCGATGCCAACAGCCCCCAGTACATCGGCGGCATCCTCGAGATGGCCAATGCCCGCCTGTACCGCTTCTGGGACGGCTTGAGCGAGGCGCTAGATCGGAAGAGC
>JAHWKP010000019.1 GCA_019347775.1 Actinomycetota bacterium
ACTGGAAGAAGCAATCCGCCGCCTGACCTCGTTTCCGGCCTCGCGGCTCAAAATCGAGCAACGCGGCCGGCTCCGGCCGGGCGACTACGCCGACGTAGTTCTCTTCGATCCGGCGCGCATCCAGGATCATGCCACCTATGACGCGCCTCATCAATACGCCACCGGCGTGCAGCACGTCTTCGTCAACGGCATCCAGGTGTTGCGCGACGGCGAGCACACCGGCACCTTCTCGGGCCGTGCCATCGCGGGCCGAGGCCGCAGATAGCCCTGCCCGCTTGAGTGGGCGCGAGAGGACTCGAACCTCTGACCTCTGCCGTGTGAAGGCAGCGCTCTAACCGACTGAGCCACGCGCCCGCGTGGAGCCGCCATGGTACCGGCGGGCGCCGGCGAAGCTAGGCGCCTAGAGCGGACTGCAGCTCGCGCACGTGGTCCTGGGTCTGGGTCAGCAGCGGGCGCAACACCTCGGCCACGTCAGCGAGGCCGAGCTCATGGGCCTGCTCCACCCGCTCCCGGTACCGCTCGAGCTGGTTTTCCTCGAGTTCAAGATCCAACTTCAGGGCCGCCTGGGCATCGCCGCGAGAATCGGGGACATCAGGAACACTGCAGACCGGCGATCCACCTAGGAAGTCGATCTGCTCGGCCAGGGTGAGCGCATGCTCCAACTCCTGACTCAGGTGCGAGCGCAACTCTTCCACCGTGCTCACGTACTCCGGTCCGGTCATGGTTGCGATGTGGCGGGTGTACTGCACGATCGACTTGAACTCCAGCGCCAGGTCTTCGTTTAGAAGGTCTACGAACGAGGGCTTGTCCATTCAGCGTCTCCGAGTCTCGGGGGCCGTCACTCCATACCTACCCAAGCCACGCCTCGCCGAACTCTCCGCGCGCCTCCACCGGTCGAGCAGTGATTGACTCTTGACGTGCGCATCGCCTTGATCGCCCCTCCCTGGACGCCCGTACCGCCGGAGCTATACGGTGGCATCGAGCTAGTCATCGACCGCCTTGCCCGCGGTTTCGATCGGCTGGGCCACGAGGTGCTGCTTTTCACGACTGGGGAATCCACCTGTCCCGTGCCTAAGGCGTCGGTGCTTGCCCACGCCGAGGGTCAGCGCATCGGCGCCGCCGTCCCAGAGCTCCGTCACGCGCTAGCGGCCTACGAAGCCGTTCAGGACTACGACATCGTCCACGACCACACCATCGTGGGGCCCTTCCTGGCCGAACGCTTCCCAGATCTGCCGGTGGTCACCACCATCCACGGGGATCTCGAGGGAGAGCTGGCGCACCTCTACGGGCCCATCGCCGACCGGGTGCCGCTCATCGCCATCTCTAAGTCTCAGTGCGTGCCCGTCCCCGATCTCCCGGTCGCCCGCGTCATCCACCACGGACTCGACGCCGTCGATTTTCCGTTCGGCGCTCTCGACGGTGGCTACTGCCTGTTCCTAGGAAGGATGTCGCCCGACAAGGGCGCCCACCGCGCTATAGCGGCCGCTCGCAAGGCGGGGGTCGGGCTGAAGATGGCGGCCAAGATGCGCGAGCCGGCGGAGATGGAGTACTTCGAGAACGAGGTCGAGCCGCTCCTGGGCGAGGGCATCGAGTACCTCGGTGAGGTGCCGCATCACCAGAAGCTCGAGCTCCTGGCCGGCGCCCGGGCCCTGCTGTTCCCGATCAGGTGGCGGGAGCCGTTCGGCATGGTGATGATCGAGGCCATGGCCTGCGGCACCCCCGTGATCGCATTTCCCGAAGGCGCGGTTCCCGAGGTGGTCGAGGACGGAAAGACCGGGTTCCTGGTCGACGATGAGGCGGAGATGGCCGACGCCATCAACCGGGTCAACGAGCTGGAGCGCTCCGATTGCCGCGCCGCGGTCGAGGGCTACTTCTCGACTGACCGCATGGTCGCCGAGCACATCGAGCTGTTCGAAACCATCCTCGACTCGCGCTAGGGCGGGAAGGGGGCCGGACGCATCACGCCCAAGGCGTCCTCGATCGCCGCCATGGCGCGCAGCACTACGAGGTCTCCGTGTTGGGGGCCGATGATCTGCAACCCGACGGGAAGTCCGCCGGTCGTGTACCCCGCACAAACCGTTCCTGCCGGCGACCGGGTCATGTTGAACGGATAGGTGAAGCGCACCCAGTTGGGATCGGGCTCTCCGTTGATGAGGCCATCCTCGCCAATCAACGGTGCCGGTGCAGCGGTAGTAGGGCAGAGAAGCAATCGCGACCGGCGGAACAACTCGACGAGGCGCACGTTCAGGCGGTGACACTCGTCCTCGGCCCGCACCAGGTCGACCACGGTCTGGTGCGCGGTGAACTCGAGCAGGGCGCGCAGGTCGGGGTCCACCCGCTCCCATGCCTCGGTGCCTTCGAGGCCGGAGAGGCTGCGGCGGTTGTAGGCGTTGGTCAGGCTCAGCCACGCGAAGACAGGGTCTTCGCCGAACACCGACTCGACCTCCTCAACCTCGACGCCCAGGGACTCGAGCTGCGACACGGCTGCCGCGCAGACCCGCGCCACCTCGGCGTCGACCGGGGCGTATCCGAGCGTTGGTGACCAAATGACGCGGCTGGGAAGACCGGGCTCGGCCGCCGCCACCGCCCAGGACGACTCGGGCAGCGGCAAGGACCTGAGATCGGTGGGGTCCGGTCCGATCACGGCGTCGAGGGCTAGCGCCGTGCCGCGAGTCGTCCGCGACATCGGTCCCCGGCTGTCGAGGTCGTGCCAGCTCGGTGGTTCGGAACCTCCGTGGGGCACGCGGCCGAGCGACGGCTTGAATCCTGAGAACCCGCAGAGGGCGGCTGGGATACGGATGGAGCCCCCGCCGTCAGATCCGGTGGCCAGCGGAACCATCCCGGCCGCGACCGCGGCCGCGCTGCCGCCCGACGACCCACCTGGTGAGCGAGTGACGTCCCAGGGGTTCCGAGTCACCCCGAAACGCCGATTCTGGGTCCGCCCCGCGAACCCGAGCTCGGGCGTATTGGTTTTGCCCACCACGATCGCCCCGGCCGCCTTCAGCCGGGCAACGTGGGTGGAATCCTCTTTGGCCGGCGGGAGCTCCGATGGTCCGAGGGCGGCAGAGCCGAAGGAGGTCGGCAACCCCGCCGCCTCTTCGAGGTCCTTGACGAGCAGCGGCACGCCGGCGAGCGATCCAACTCGCTCCCCTGCGGCGACGCGGCGGTCGAGCTCCCCTGCTGCAGTCAAGGCGGCCTCGTCGTTGCGCGCCACCACCACGTTCAGGTCAGGGTTGTGGCGGTCGATGGCATCGAGCGAGGCCTGGACGACTTCCGCGGCCGAGAGGCGCCGGGTCGTGATCATGGCTACCACGTCGTCGATGCTGGTCTCTCGGAAATCGATGGCCCGATCCTAGGTAGCGGGGGTTTTGGGTGACACGGGCCGTGGGTACTCAATCACCATGCCTACCGGAGATGAACTGAAGGGCCGCACCAAAGAGGCGGCCGGAGACCTGACCGACGACGACGAACTGAAGCGTGAAGGCAAGCTCGATCGGGCGAAGGGCGAGGTCAAGGAAAAGATCGACAAGGCAGCCGACAAGGTCAAGGACTGGACCGACAGGGACTAACCCGCCAGTCTCGCCAGACGTCAAGGGGGCCGCACGCTAACGGCGGGCGGCCCCTTTGTCGCGTCCTGGGGCGTGCCGGCGGCGGACGCGCGCCGGCCTTGTGGTCCGCCTAATCAGCTGGCGATGGACTCGACCGGCTGGGGGCCGGCGCCGGCGCCGCCCGTGGTGACCTCCACCTTGCGGGGCTTGGCCTGTTCGGCCACCGGCACGCTCAGCGTGAGCACGCCGTTGTCGTAGTTGGCCCGGATGCCGCCCGGGTCGAGGCCCTCGCCGAGGAACAGCTGGCGGCTGAACCGGCCCTGGGGCCGCTCGGCCACGACGACCTCTAGGTCTTCGGTCTGGGGCCAACGGCGTTCGGCAGTAACGGTAACCACGTTCTTTTCCGACGTGAGATCGATCGAGCCTGGGTCCACCCCCGGCAGATCGAAATGAATCGTGAACTCGTCGCCCTTCCGGTAGGCGTCCATCGCCATCGTGGGCTGGCGGCTCTGGGCCGGGTTCTGATCGGCCAGACGCTCCAACTCCCGGAACGGGTCGAAGCGCATCAGCATCTGTTTCCTCTCCTTCCTTTTGGATCCTGTGGCACTCCGAGGCCGCCGAGGCGGCACCCGGATTTTACCGAGTCGGCGCAAGAAATATGCGCGTCCGGCACTCAAATTTCAAGTGGCAAAGCCGTCGAAGCCGGGCGTCGTATACGGCGCGCCGCGACCGGCCGGACGCCGCCGCTAACCTGTCGGCGTGTACGTGGAGAGAGGCGCCCCCAGCATCTACATGGGAACCACCCCTCACTACGTCCGCGATGAGGGCTGTACGGGCCTTCCTGCCTAACGACGCAGATCCCGTATCCCACAGCCGGGGCGCCGAGCGCCCACCCTCATCGAAAGGAGCGTCCCTTGACGCAATCTTCCTCTGCCATCCGTCTGGTCATTGCGGACTCCACCGCCTCGGACTGGCAGACCGGCGCGAACTGACCCGTGCTGACCATGACCCCCGAAGTCCGCGACCAGATCGTCGAGCACTGCCTGGCCGGGCGTCCCGAGGAGGCCTGCGGACTGTTGGGGGGCGTCGTCAACGGCGACACCGCGGAGGCGACCGTCTGCTATCCGGGACGCAACCTTGCCGCCTCGCGCACCCTGTACGAACTCGACCCCAAAGACCACCTGCTGGCCGACCGTCATGCGGAGCAACACGGACTCGAGATTGTCGGCGTGTTCCACTCCCACACCCACACCGAGGCCTATCCCTCCCCGACCGACGTCGCCCGTGCCCCTGACCCGTTCTGGCACTACGTGCTCGTCTCGTTGAAGGACGACGAGACGGTGCTACGCAGCTTTCGAATCCGCGATGGACAGATCACCGAAGAACAGCTCGAAACCCCGACCCTCATAGGAGAACTCTGAATGCCCGTCACCATCAAACTTCCCACGGTCCTGCGCCCCCATACCGGAGGGGAGAAACAGGTCGAAGCCGCGGGCGGAACAGTCGGCGAGGTGATCGGCGATCTGGTGGATCGCTTCCCCGCACTGGAGGACCAGCTCTTTGAGTCCGAGAAGTCGTTGCGCCGCTTCGTCAACGTGTACCTGAACGACGACGACATCCGCTATGTCGGTGGACTCGAGGCTGGCGTCTCCGACGGAGACCGCGTGACGATCCTGCCTGCTGTCGCCGGAGGCTGAGACCAGTCGTGTCACCTGTTGCGAGCGTGCTCGACCTGGTCGGCAACACGCCGACCGTCGACGCCAGTGTGCTCAGTCCCAATCCCCGCGTCTCGCTGTTGGTCAAGCTCGAAGGCCAGAACCCAGGCGGGTCGATAAAGGACCGGGTGGCGCTGGCCATGGTCGACGCCCTTGAGAAGGACGGCCTGCTGACGCCGGGCTCGACGCTCATGGAGCCCACCTCCGGCAACACCGGCATCTCGCTCGCCCTGGTGGCCAAGGTGCGCGGATACCGACTCGTCGCGGTGATGGCCGAGAACACCTCGAGCGAGAGGCGCGATCTGCTCCAAGCCCTCGGCGCGGAGATCGTCTTCACGCCCGGGGACGAGGGGTCGAATGGCGCGGTGCGCCGGGCTGAAGAGCTCGCAGTCGAGCACCCGGAATGGGTCTTCCCTTATCAGTACGCCAACCCCGCCAACCCCGAGGCGCACTACAGCGGCACCGGACCCGAGATCTGGGCCGACTCGCCCGACATCACCCACCTAGTAGCGGGACTCGGCACCGGAGGAACCCTCGTCGGCGGGGGGCGATACCTCAAGGAGCAGAACCCGAACATCGAGTTGTGGGCGGTGGAACCTCCGTCCGGAGAAGCGGTGGCCGGCCTGCGCAACATGGAGGACGGCTATGTGCCCCCCGTCTTCACCGACGGCGGCGGAGCCGAACTTCTCGACCGCCGGCTCATCATCCATCCAGATGCGTCCATCGAGTGGTCGCGCAAACTGTTCGACACCGGCATCCTGGCCGGGCTGTCCACCGGCGCAGCGCTCGCCGGTGCCGCCCGGTGCGCGGGTGAGATCGACGAAGGCGTGATCGTCGTCGTGTCCGCCGACGGGGCGTGGAAGTACCTGTCGTCCGGTGCGTGGAGCGCCGATCCAGCTGCGGCCGCGGACCGTCTCGCCAAGAGCGTGTACTTCTAGGTTCTGATCGTGCTGCCCTTCGCCTCCCCCACCTTGAACGACACATGGGGAGAGCTGAGCCGCCTGCTCTTCGACGAGCTTTGTCCATCCTGACGGACAGCTGACTCTCTGCCGGCAGCACTGCCGGTGGACCTGCAATCCGAAGTCCGCTCCCGCCGTGCGTTCGCGCCGGCAACCCCGTCATGAAAGGACATCCCGCCCATGCAACGCGTTGCCCGCGTTCTTCTCGTCTCACTGCTGCAGTTACTGGTCGTCGCCTCCGCCTCGTCGGCTGGGGCGCAGTTGCCGACCGTCTCCACCGTCGGCCCGCCCGCGCTCGCACCGGAGCCGCCCACTCCGGAGCCGGAACCGGAGCGGCCGGGTGCCACCTCGGCCCAGTCAAGCGAGGCCAGGCCGTTGGTTGGCACCTTCCGCATAAGCGCAGGACGCTGCTCCGCCGGCGTCAGCGGGTCCTACTTCCGGATGATCCAACCCGGAGGATCGAGCGCGGGGCCGTTCGTCTCTAACAACGACTCCCCGTGCGCGAACAAGAGCTACACCGCATTGCGCCCAGGATCCGATGGCGGTCTCGTGACCGGGGCGTACCAACCACAGGCTGAGCCCCCTTTCGATTCGTCGGGCAACGGCCGCAGCGCCCGCATCACCGCCCCGCAGCGCTTCTACGGCGTGGACTTCGCGACCGCCACGAACCCCACCGATCCTCAGACAGGCGCCAAGGTCTCCCAACCGGAGATCCACGTCGACGGGACCAAGCTCACCGGCGACGTCAGGGCATTCGCGGCGGCTTGGAACAATCAGCACTTCAACCAGGGGGCGCCGAAGCCCGACGGCTCCACTCCCGGCACGACCGCGCGGCCCGCGGGCAGGCTCGACCCCGAGACGGGCGCGTTCACGCTCGAGTGGACCAGCCTGATCCAAGGCGGGCCCTTCAACAACTTCACCGGCCTGTGGCATCTCGAGGGCACTTTCGTCTCGAGTGAGTCCGGCGGCTCCGGAGGTGCCCAACTCACCGGCGGCGCGGCGGCCTCTGGCGGCGCACTCTCCTCCACCACCGGCGCTTCGGCCACCGGCACGCGGAGCGGAGGAGCGTCGAGATTGGCCCATACCGGCCTCGGACCCGAATCGCTAGCGGGCGGGATCCTCCTCATTGCCAGCTTCGGGCTCGCTCGTCTCCGCCGCCGAGTCAGTGCCGCGGTGGTGAGTGATGGCTGAGCGCACGCGGCGCTCGAACGCCGCAGTCTGGGCAGCGCTCGTCATCGGACTCGGTCTGGTGGCGGCCCCCGCGGTGTTCGGAATGTTCAGCCGGGCCCCCGCGGGCGGCCAGATGATCGACGAATTTGCGCCCTACATGCGCGGAGGGACCCTTCGGTCGTTCGACGCCGACCTCGCCGTAATCGACGCCGCTTATAAAGAGACCAAGGCGCTGCCACCCGAAGGCTCGGCTTCATCGCTGGCGACCTTCGAGCAGCAGTGGCCCCGGATCCACGACGAGATGGCGACGATGCTCTCCACCATCGAGGCGAACGTGGGTCGCTTCAACGGCTTACGCGCGCTGCCGCCCTTCTGGGCGTTCCCATGGTTCTTCGTTCTGCCTGGTCTGATGATCGCCGGAATCGGGCTGTGGACAGGCAGGAGCGTTGGGTCGCAGCGCGAGCGATCGCGGTGGGCGCTGGTCGTGGTCGCCGTGTCGGTAATCGCCGCCCCTGCGGTATTTCAGATGTTCGGCCGCGCCCCGGCCGGCGCCGCCATGATCGACGACTTCCGGCCATTGATGACGGAGGCGAACATCGCCCAGATCCAGGGGGACTTCCTGGTGATCGCCTCGGCCGAGGGCCAGTTGCGGACTGACGTGCTCGCCCGTTCAGCGCCCGACTCGCTGGTACAACTCCCGGCGACTCGAAAGTTCGTCACCGAGTGGCCCCGGATCGCGGCCGAGATGGCTCCGATGATCGGGGCCATGGCCGACAACCTCGACAACTTCGCCGCGGTCGACGCTCTGCCCGCGTTCTGGCTCTTTCCTTGGTTCTTCGTGTTCCCCGGACTCCTCGTGGCGGCCCTCGGCCTGGCGGCCCGGCCTTCTCGCCCGGCAGACGTTGCACCCAGCCCTATCCCTGCGGCGGCACCGGTTCTAAGGAGCACGACATGATCAAGCCCACTCGCCATGCCTTGGCCCTGGCCCTGACCGCCGTCGTCTTGGGCGCAACCGCCTGCGGCGGCGACACCGGTTCGCCGGCTGCAGAGGGATCAGAAGACAACCAGCTGGTCGGGCTGTTCAGAATCGCGGCCGGAGCCTGCGAAGGGACCGAGCTGCAGGGCTCGTACTTCCGGATGGTGCAGCCCGGCGGAACCCTGGACGACGGTCCCTTTGTCGCCAACGGGGACTCGGCCTGCGCGGACCAGACCGTCACCCCGATGACTCCAGGCAGCGACGGCGGGCTTCGCACCGGGGTTTTCCAAGCGCAGCCGGAGCCCGCCTTCGACGCCGCCGGCAACTCGCTGAGCGGACAGATCGTCCAGCCGCAGAAGTGGTTCGCCGTCGCCTTCGGCCTGGCCACCAACCCCACCGATCCCCAAGCCGAGGTCGCTGCCGCGGCGCCGCAGATCCGGGCCGACGGCACCGAACTCACCGGCAACCTGGAGTCGCTGGCCGCCTCATGGAACGGCCAGCACTTCAACCAGGGCTCCCCCAAGCCGGGAGGCGCACGTCCCGGACTGACGGCGGGTCCCAGCGGCACCTACGACTCGGCGACCGGCAACTACACCCTCGAATGGTCCAGCCAGATCGTGGGCGGACCCTTCTCCAACTTCACCGGCATATGGCACCTCGAAGGAACCTTCGAGCCCGGAACTGCAGACCAGGAGGACTCATGACCACCATTCAGACACCGACTCGCGCCCCGAACCAGCCCCACTCCGGCGAGGGGCTCTTCTCGTTTCCCCATCCAGTGAACGAAGTGTCGGCCCGCATAGTGGCGGGAGCGGCCGCGACTCTCGCGCTCGTCACCATCGCCTTCGACTTGCGGTGGATGACCGCCGTGATCGCCTACGGCTTCGTGGCGCGCGTCCTTACCGGCCCGACGCTGAGCCCACTCGGTCAGATAGTCACCCGCTGGATCACGCCCCGGCTTCCGATCGCGCCCAAGTTCGTGGCTGGCCCGCCGAAGCGTTTCGCCCAGGGCATCGGCGCAGTGCTGTCGGTGACGGCGGCTGTGCTCGCCCTGGGCTTCGGCCAGACCGGCACGGCCTACGTCCTTCTGGGGATGCTCGCCGTAGCTGCGTCGCTGGAGGCGGTGTTCGCCCTGTGCCTCGGATGCAAGATCTTCGCCCTACTCATTCGCGCCGGCCTCATCCCCGAGCAGGTCTGCGCCCGCTGCGCCTCGGTCTAGGTCAGCGGTGGCGGCGGGCCCACCAGACGAGAACTCCCGCCAACACGAACATGGCGGGCACCACGCCGGCGGTGACGAGGCGCGCATAGGTGAGGCGCTGAGGGCTCAGTTCGAGCGGCCGGAAAGCAGCGAGGTTGGTGGTTACCGACACGAGGTCCTCGTCGAGGGTGAGCCAGTCGAGCGACTGGATGAACAACCGTGAGTTGCCGCCCTCGCCGAGGAACGAGTTAGTGGCCCAGTCGGAGTCACCAACCAGGATGATTCGGGTCCGGCGCACGCCGTCGCCTACCCGCCGCGAAGCATCCGAGGCAGCGGCGATAGGAATCGGCCCCGGCGTGTCCGTCCCGGCGTCGAAGCGGGGGGCGAACTGCCCCGGGGTCGCCCCGGACGAGGGCTCGACCTCGAGGAACGACGCCTCGCTGGAAGAAGCCAGTGGTTGGGCGACGATGCCGGCCGCCACGTCATCTTCGGCCGTCACCCCCTGCGCCCCGGGAAGGAGAACTGGCGGCAACCGGCGTACGGCCGGGTTCGCGGATCGGAACTCCCTGACGACGATCGTCAACAGGTCCGCTCCCAGCCGAGACCCCGGGTCTCCCTCGACCACCAGTCCGCGACTGATGCCCAGCCCGTAGGGGGCGAGCAAGGGACCAAGGTCGGCGGTGGAGACCGGGTCGGCCAGCACCAGGGCCCGGCCGCCGCCTTCGAGATAGGCGGCCACCGCCGCCGCCGCCTCAGGTCTCAGCGGGACCACGGGGTTGGCGATAACCAAGCCGTCACAACCATCCGGGATGGCGGTCTCCGTGAAGAGATCTACCGCCCGGACTCTGTAGCCGTTGGCCACCAGCGAACCGGCGGCCCCGCCGAGATCCTCACCGAGCTCGCCCGAGGGATTGGGCTCACCGTGACCATGGGTGAAGCACACGCCGGGCGACTCGGTGCGCACCACGCGCGCTATCGCAGCCGTGATGTCCTGTTCGCTCGCCAGCGCGGCGGTCTGCGTGCGATCTTCCATCTGGAAGTGGAGTCCGCCGACAGACGGGTCCACACCGAGCCGCGCCGCGTCGGCCGGAGCGCGCGTCGGGTCGACCAGCCGGAACGCGATGCGCCCGTTCAGGTCGCGATAGCGGTCGAGCAACGCGGCCGTCTGGGCCCGGACCGGTGACGTCCGTTCGATGAACGCGGTTATCTCCAGCTTCTCGTCGACCTGCTCCACGACCTCCTGGGTCTCTTGGCTGAGAGTGAGCGCATTCTCGGCGGTGAGGTCCCACTGCGTGCCGACCGACGCCAACGCCCGATCCGCGAACAGCAGCAGTACGGCGATCCCCGCGGCCGAGACTGCCGGGCCGGCCTTGCGTAGCCATGGCCGCCGCTCAGCCCGTTGACCGCGCACTGCAGTGTTGCGAGCGATCGGAATTCCGGCCACCAGCAGCCCGGCAAGGGCGAGCACCAGGAGCAGCCCCGCGTCGGTCGAATCGATGACGCCGCCCGCGAAGGCGCGCAGCCGCTCCGACAGCGAGAAGTGCGCCAGCACTCCGCCGCCTGCCCACGACTCCGAGCCGACGTGGGAAAACCAAAGGAGTAACCCAACAAAGAACGCGACCAGGGCGGCCACTGGCTGGGAAGCAGTGAGGCTTGAGGCAGCCAGGCCGAGTCCAGCCAGCGCGAGACACAGAAGGCCGAGTCCCAGGAGTCCCGTCACCGCCGGACCCGAATCGGGCTCGCCCCACACCGAGACGAGCGCCAAGGCGACTCCGAGCGGGAGGACGGCTGCGAGGGCCGACAGGGCCGTCGCCAGCCACTTACCGACGACGAGCGCGCCAGCCGGCACCGGTATCGACAGAAGTAACTCCAGCGATCCGGTCCTGGACTCCTCTGCGAGCGTGCGCATCGAGAGGATCGGAACCAGGGCCACGAGCAGAAACGCGGCTATGGGAAACACGGGCTGGAACAGCGCTTGGCCGCGCACGTCGAGCTGTTCGACATAGAGAACCCCGACCACCAACTGGAACAGGGCACCGACGACGTAAGGCAGCGGCGACAACCACAGTGTCGCCAGCTCTTTGCGCATGACCGCCAACGTGGTTTTCATCCGAGCTCCGACCGGCCGACCAGCCGCAGGAATCGGGCCTCGAGATCTGCCACTTCGCCCGGCCGCTCCTCGGCAACCACTCGCCCCTTGACGATCACGACCACGCGGTCGCACATGGCCGCCGCTTCGGCGAGAAGATGGGTGGACACGAGCACCGCCGCGCCTGCCGCCGCCAGCCCTCGCACCAGCTCCCGGGCCTCGACCGCCTGGGCCGGGTCGAATCCCTGCGTGGGCTCATCGAGGATGTACGCCTCCGGTGGCCCGAGTAGGGCCTGAGCGAAGCCGACCCGCTGGCGCTGCCCCTTCGACAATCGTCCCAGTGGTCGCCTCGCGAGGTCTTTGGCGCCGGCCGCCGACAGGCACCGATCGACCTCGGCTCGGTTGGCGGACTTCATCGTCGCCATGAATCCGAGATAGCGACCGACCGCCAACGCGTCGTAGCCGGCGAACACTTCCGGGAGAAAGCCGAGCCTCTCGGGAGCACGGGCCCGCCCCCGGTCTGGCGTCAAAAGCCCGGCGAGCATCCGCATCGTGGTGGTCTTGCCTGCGCCGTTTGGACCCAGGAATCCGACCACTTCACCGGCTTCGACCGCGAAGCTCACATCAGCGACGGCCACCCGTCCCCCGAAGGCGCGACTGAGCCCTTCGGCTCTCAACATGCGGGGTCTAGCTACCGACTTCGGCCGGGGGCTTGGAGGGCGGCACGGCCTGCTCGAACCCGGCCAACCCGCGAACCAGCGCCTCCCGCGCGCGTTGGACCGCTCCGGCCAATCCGCCGCGAGCCCTGACGATCACCTCGATCAGCAACGCGCCGGTTCCGATGGCGACCACGAAGTCGTTGGCGAAGTCGAACAGCAGCGGCACCCCGATCACGACAAAGGCTCCGAGGATCGGACCGATCAGCGATCCGAGCCCTCCGATCATGATGATGGCAATAAGAATCAGCGAACGCGCCGTGGTCCAGGTCGTCGACTCGGCGAAGCCGAGGTAGGTGACGTACAAAGCTCCGGCCAGAGCGGCGATGCCGCCGGACGCGGCGAAGGCCAGCAGCTTGTAGCGGGTGAGTTCGACTCCCATGGTCGCTGCCGCCTTCTCGTTCTCGCGGACGGCGAAGAAACCTCGCCCAGTGCGGCTGCGCGCCAGGTTGCGGGCCACCAGGATCGACAGCAGGAGGGCCGCCAGGCTCACGAGGAAGATGGGGCGGTTGGAAGGCGCGCCGAGATCGACCGGTCCGTACTCCGGGCGGTCCACGACGATGCCGGCTGTAGAACCACCGATCAACCGGCTCTTGAACAGATAGAACTCCGCCGCGAGGTTGAAGGCCAGGGTGGCGACCGCCAGATAGAGGCCCCGGATGCGCAGCGCCGGCAGGCCTATTACGAGGCTCACGAGCATGCCGATGATCACGACCAAGGGCAGCGCCAGGAGCCACGGAATCCCCAAGCGGGTGAAGAGATTGGCTACTGAGAACGCCCCGACGCCGGCCAGACCCCAGTGGCCGAGGGAGATTTGACCCGTGAAGCCCACTAGCACTGTGAGACTGACGCCCACCATGGCGTACACCGCCACCTCGGTGAAGATGCCGTTCGTCTTGGAGTTGGTCACCAGGCTGATGCCGACCGCGAAGAGGACGAAGATCCAGCGGGAGGACCGCACCGCTTTCGCGGCCGTCGTATCGCGGAGGCGGGCGGGCAGATCTTTGAGCGTCGGGATGAAGGCGACCTTGTCTTCGGTCTCCTCTCTCTGGCCGAAGAGACCGCCCGGACGGAACACCAGTATGGCGATGACCACGAGGAACATGAGGGTCTCGGGCACGCCCGGCGTGTCGTTGGTCCACCAGCGCAGGAATGACTCCGACACTCCGACGAACAGGCCGCCCACTACTGCACCGGGAAGACTCGTCAGCCCGCCTACTAGGGCAGCGGCCAGTCCCCGGACGAGAAACCCGGTGGACAGCGTGGAGATATCGAGAACCCCCCGCACTTGAGTGATGAGGATTCCGGCCACGCCGGCCAGCAACGCCCCGGTCACCCAGGTGAAGGTCGACACTTTCTCGGCCGAGATACCGAGGAGGCGGGCCGCCTCTCCGTTCTCGGCCGCGGCCCGTATGGCCACGCCAAACCGCGTGCGGGTGAAGAACACGACGAGTCCGAGACAGATGAGCGGCACCACGATGAGGACCTGTAGGTCGGCGCCCGTGACGACGCGGGTACCGACATCGACCGACGCGTTCAGCAGTGTCGGCAGGCGCTTGAATACCGAGGCCTGCTCCTCATTGCGGTTGAACAGGATCAGCGCAGTACCGAAGCTGACCTGAGCGAGTGCGATGGTAGCGACAAGGGTCACGAGGCGGGGTTGGTTCCGCAGAGGCCACATGACTCGCCGCTCCGCGCCCCAACCCCAAAGCCCGATCAAGGTGAGCCCGATCACGAGCGCCACCGCGTATCGCGGAGCCGTATTGGCCGCGAAAGGCACGATCTGGATGCCCCAGAGGACTCCAGCGCTGGCGAACCACCACGTGAAAAAGGCGCAGAGGAGTCCGAAGAAGGGATGGGCGAAGTTGATGGTGCGGCTGCCCTTGTAGACGAGCACGATGCCGAGCGCGAGCAGCGCGTAGACCAGCCCTGCGCTCACTCCGATGGCCAGAAATCCCAACGCCTGGCTCATGAGGAGGCCCTCTTCTTTGATGCGGATCTTTTGGCAGCGGCTTTCTTCGCTGGCGCTTTCTTCGGGGGGGACTTCTTCTTGGCGGCGGACTTCTTCGGCGTGCGGCGAGTGCGGGGTCGGTCGGAGAAACCGGCGGTGGCTCCGGCGAGGAACACGGAGCGCAGCAAGTCGGGTCGCTCGAGCAGGCCGGCGGAGGGGCCGTCGTAGCGGACCTCGCCCTTTTCCATGAAATAGGCCCGGTCGGTGTACCCGAGGGCGAAGCTCGCCTGCTGTTCGACGATGAGGATGGTTACGTTCTCCTCCTCGTGCAGGCGCTGCACCGTCTCCATCAGCCGCTCGATCACGATCGGCGCCAGTCCGAGCGACAACTCGTCGATCATCAGCAGTTCGGGCCGCGACATGAGTGCTCGTGCTGTGGCCAGCTGCTGCTGCTCGCCTCCCGACAGCGTGCCCGCGTCCTGGTCGAGGCGGTCAGCAATCCATGGGAAGTAACGAATAACCCGGTCGATCTCGGACTGCACCTCGGACGGCGGGAGGATGTAAGCGCCCATCCGCAGGTTCTCGCGGACGCTCAGCGTCGGGAAGAGACCACGCCCGCCGGGAACATGGCCGAGTCCGGCTCGAACCAACTCTTCGGCGGACATCGAGGAGATGTCTTGGCCCTTCCAACGAATGACACCACTGATGGGCGGCACCAGTCCTGACGCCGCCTTGAGCACAGTGGACTTTCCGGCCCCGTTCGTCCCGAGCAGCGCGACCCGCTCGCCTCGGCGTACAGAGGCATTCACGCCGTAGAGAACCTGCACCTTGTCGTAGGCGACGTCGACATCTTCCAACTCGAGCAATACCTCTGCGCGGTCATCCTTCTTGCCGCTGGCAGGCTCGGACTTCGCCGCGACCTTGCGTTGCTCGGTGGGCGTTCCCAGGTAGGCCTCGATCACCCGGGAGTCGGCCTGGACCTGAGGGGGAGTTCCATCCGACAGGTTCTGCCCGGCGTCGAGCACATAGATCCAGTCGGCCAGCCCCATGATCAGCGGCATGTCGTGCTCGATGATCAGCATGGTGGATCCGGTCTCGGCCTGGATGCGCCGTAGCAGCGGTCCCAGCGCCTCGGTCTCCTTCTGGCTGATGCCCGACGCGGGTTCGTCCAGGAGAAGAAGCTTGGGCTCGAGGGCGAGCATGCAGGCGAGCTCGAGTAGCCGAAGCGTGCCGTACGACAGCTCAGAGGCGTACTTCTCGGTGAACTCCTGCATTCCCATCAGCCGCACGAGCGCCTCTGCCCGCTCCAGGATCTCGGCTTCCTCCCGGCTCGCGGCGGGCAGCCGGAAGGCGTGCGAGAGGATGCCGCCGGACATGTGGCGGTGCAGTGCGATCCGTAGGTTGTCGACGATCGTCAAATAAGGGAAGAGGCGCACGTTCTGCAGGGTGCGTCCGATGCCCAAGCCCGCTCGGTGTCCGGGGCTGTGCGCCAGTAGGTCGATGGTTTCGCCGGTGTCGCCGCTTCCTGGAGCGCGGTACCGAATGGCGCCGCCGTTTACCGGTTGGAAGCCCGAGATCGTCTCGAACAAAGTCGTCTTGCCCGCCCCGTTCGGTCCGATCAGACCGGTGATCTCGCCTTCCCGGACCTCCAGGTCGACACCCCCGAGCGCCTGCAACCCGCCAAATCGCACCGAGACGCCGGCGCACTCCA